>CAKUJM010000001.1 GCA_934661755.1 uncultured Lentisphaeria bacterium
GTCAGACGGATAGGCAGTCAGACGGATAGGCAGTCAGACGGACAGACGGACAGACGGACAGACGGACAGACGGACAGACGGACAGACGGACAGACGGACATCCAATCATCCAATCATCCAATCATCCAATCATCCAATCAGCCAATCAGCCAATCAGCCAATCAGCCAATCAGCCAATCAGCCAATCAGCCAATCAGCCAATCAGCCAATCAGCCGGATAGACGGGCATAATTGAGTGGATGTGGTCTGCGCTTTTCAGATTGTCTCGCCCTGCAGTGGCGAGTGGGTCAGCAGGGGGATGTCCGGGTTTTTCTCCACAAAATAGGCGATGGACCAGTCATCGGGGAAGAGCAGCACCGGCAGCTCCTGGGCATCGGTGGCCAGCCTGACATTGCTGCCCAGGTATGCGCCCTGGAACTTCTCCATCGGAACGCCGGGAGCCACCCAGCGGATTCGGGTGAAAGGCGAGTTTTCCATTCTCACCTCGGCATTGTATTCAGTCTCCATGCGGTGTTTCACGACCTCAAACTGGAGTTGGCCGACCGCGCCCAGCAACGGAGTTCGATGCAGATCGTTATGCAGATAGAAGACCTGGATGACGCCTTCGTTGAGCAGCTGTTCGAGCCCCTCCTTGAACTGCTTGTATTTTGAGGGCGCGGCATTTCGCAGGGCGCAGAAGACCTCGGGTGCGAAGCGGGGGATTTCGTTGTATTCCAGTCCGGGGACATTGGTCAGCGTATCGCCGATGCGGAAATTGCCATGGGACACCAGTCCGACGATGTCCCCGGGACAGGCCTGGTCAATAGTTTCGCGCTCCTGTCCGAAGAGTTTCTGCGGGTATGACAGGCGCATTGGCCGTCCGCCGCGGGGGTTGATCACCGTCATGTCCTTCTCGAAGACTCCGGAGACCACGCGGGCGAAGGAGATGGAATCGCGGTGGTTTGGATCCATGTTGGCCTGGATCTTGAAGACGAATGCGGAGAAGTCGGGGCGTTGGGGCTCTATCAGCCCCAGCGAGGATTTGCGCGGCATTGGCGGCATGCCATGCCTGACGAAGTAGTCCAGGAGCAGCTGCACCCCGAAGTTGTTGATGCCGGAGCCGAAGAAGACGGGGGTCATGTCGCCGCTTCGGACCAATTCGTCATCGAACTCCTCCCCGGCCAGCGAGATCAGTTCGATTTGCTCCCGCCATTCGCGGAGCAGCTCGGGATGCATGAGCTCCGCCAGGCGCGGGTCATCCGGTCCGGTGGTCTTTTCCGCGGCCTTGGCCGCGCCCTTCCCCTGGTTGGTGAAGAGATGCAGTTCGCGCCCCAGGCGATCGTAGACGCCTTTGAAATCGGGTCCGTCACCCAATGGCCAGGTCACCGGGAAGGTGGCGATGCCGAGGGTCTTCTCGATATCGTCGAGCAGCTCGACGGGATTGCGGGCGGGGCGGTCCATCTTGTTCATGAAGGTGAAGATCGGGATTCCGCGCATCCGGCAGATCTCAAAGAGCTTGCGCGTGCGCTCCTCGATGCCCTTGCCGGCGTCGATCACCATGATGACCGAGTCCACGGCGGTAAGCACCCGATAGGTGTCCTCGCAGAAATCACGGTGTCCGGGAGTGTCCAGCAGATTGATGCAATAGCCGTCGTATTCGAATTGCAGGACTGTGGACGAGATTGAGATCCCGCGTTCCTTTTCCAGTTCCATCCAGTCCGAGGTGGTATTGCGCTGGTTTTTCTTGGCGCGCACCGACCCGGCGGCCTGCAATGCCCCGCCGTACAGCAGCAGCTTTTCGGTCAGGGTGGTCTTGCCGGCATCCGGGTGGGAGATGATGGCGAAAGTGCGTCTGCGGTTGATTTCCTGTGACAGATTCATGATGCAGTCAGCGTCCGGCGGATGGCCCGCCGAGGATTTTCTTCAAGTATTGCCCGGTGTAGGATTTGCGGCATTTGGCAATCTGCTCCGGAGTCCCCTGGACCAGGATCCGTCCGCCGTCACGGCCGCCCTCCGGCCCCAGGTCGATGATCCAGTCCGCAGTCTTGATGACATCGAGGTTGTGTTCAATGACAATTATGGAGTTGCCCTGGTTGCGCAGTTCCATGAGCACCTTGAGCAGCTGGTCGATGTCGGAGAGGTGCAGCCCGGTCGTCGGTTCATCCAGGATATAGAGGGTGTGGCCCTGGGCGCGCCGGGACAATTCGGCCGCCAGCTTCACCCGCTGGGCTTCGCCGCCGGAGAGGGTGGTGGCGCTTTGCCCCAGATGGATATACCCCAGTCCCACATCCTGGAGGGTCTTGAGCTTATGGTGGATCCGCGGGATGTCGGCGAAGATTTCCGCGGCCTCATTGACCGTCATTTCGAGCACATCCGCGATGCTGCGCCCCTTGAAGCGCACATTGATGGTCTCGGAGTTGTATCGGCGGCCGTGGCATTCGGCGCAAGGGACATAGAGATCCGGCAGGAACTGCATCTCGATCTTGCAAATGCCGTCGCCGCGACAGCTTTCGCAGCGGCCGCCCTTGACATTGAAGGAGAATCGCCCGGGGGTGTATCCGCGCAGCTTCGCATCCGGAGTGAGGGCGAAAATCGTGCGGATGAGATCGAAGATGCCGGTATAGGTCGCGGGGTTGGATCGCGGGGTCTTGCCGATCGGCGCCTGGTCAATCACGATCATCTTGTCGATGTTGTCCAGGCCGTCCACGCCATCGCATTCGCCCGGCGGGTCGTCCTTGATTCCAAAGTGCCGGTTGGCGGCGCGCCGCAGGATCTGGTTGATCAGGGTTGACTTGCCCGATCCGGAGACGCCGGTGACGCAGCAGAACAATCCCAGCGGGATCTTGACAGTCAGGCTTTTGAGGTTGTTGGCGCGGGCGCCGCGGATGGTCAGGAAGTCGCCGCTGCCGGCGGCGCGCACCGCCGGGACCGCGATTTCGCGGCGGCCGCAGAGGAACTGCCCGGTTATCGACTCCGGGACCGCCGCCACTTCCTGCGGCGTGCCGATGGCCACCAGATGGCCGCCGTTGCGCCCGGCGCCCGGCCCCAGGTCGATCAGGCAATCCGCCGCCTTCATGGTGTCCAGGTCGTGTTCGACGACAATGACCGTATTGCCCAGATCCCGCAGGTGCTTCAAGCTGTCCAGCAGCCGGTCATTGTCGCGTTGATGCAATCCAATCGACGGCTCGTCCAGGATGTACAGCACTCCGACCAGCCCCGACCCGATCTGGCTGGCCAGGCGTATCCGCTGGCTTTCGCCGCCGGAGAGCGTGCCGCTTTCCCGGTTGAGCGTCAGGTAGTTGAGTCCGACCTGCCGGAGGAAATCCAGCCGCGAGGCGATTTCCTTGAGCAGCTCCGCGCCGACTTGCCGTTCGTGGTCCGTCAATTCCAGATGGCGGACAAAATCCGCCGCGGCGTCAATCGACAGCGAGCAGAACTGGTGGATGTTGAGTCCGCCGACGGTGACCGCCAGATATTCAGGGCGGAGCCGCCGGCCATGACAGGCGGTGCATTCCTCGTAGGTCATCGCCTGGGACAGCCGCGCCCGCAAATCCTCGTTGTCGGTCTCCCGCAGCCGCCGCACCAGATTGGGGATGACGCCCTCGAAGGGCTTGCGCCACGGATGCATCTTCCCCTTCATCCAGTAGTCGAAGGCGATTTCCTCGTCGCCTGATCCATAAAGCAGGACATGGCGGATCTTCTCCGGCAGCTTGCACCAGGCGGTGGTCAGGCTGAAGTTGTAATGCTCCGCCAGCTTCCGCAGGTAGTGGTTGTAGAGCATGATGACATTGCGCGGACCGCGACGCCACAGCGCAATGGCGCCGCCCCGGATCGACTTCGACGGATCGGGCACCACCGCCTCCGGCAGGAAGGTCATGCGCTTGCCCAGTCCGTCGCATTCCGGGCAGGCGCCGAAGGGACTGTTGAAGGAGAAGTTGCGCGGGAGGATCTCGCCCAGCGAGATTCCGCACTCCGCGCAGGCGAAGTGTTCGCTGACCAGCTCCTCGCGCCAGCCACCGGCGGCCTCGGCGTCCTCCCACATCACCACCATCACGCCATTGCCGCGCTTGAGCGACAGCTCCACCGACTCGTTGAGCCGTCCGGAATCCGTCTGCCCGGTCACCAGCCGGTCCACCACCGCCTCGACGGTATGCCGCAGTGTCTTTCCCAGCTTGATGCCATCGGATAGCGTGACGATCTTGCCATCGATGCGCGCCCGCACAAAGCCGTCGCGCCGCATCTGGTCGATCACCTCGGAGAGCTCGCCCTTTTTTCCGCGCGCATACGGCGCCAGCAGCATCATCCGGCGTCCCGCCGGCAGCAGCTCCAGGCGCCGGCAGATGCTCTGGGCGCTTTGCGAGGAAATCTCCCTTCCGCACTTCGGGCAATGCGGATTTCCCAGATGCGCATACAGCAGCCGCAGATAGTCGTAGATTTCGGTGGTGGTCGCCACAATCGACCGCGGCGATCCGCCGGAGGTGCGCTGTTCAATGGCAATGGCCGGAGACAGCCCCTCGATATGTTCGACCGCCGGCTTCTGCAGGCGGTCCAGGAATTGCCGTGCGTAGGCCGACAGGCTTTCCACGTAGCGCCGCTGGCCCTCCGCATACAAGGTGTCGAAGGCAAGCGAAGACTTCCCGGAGCCGCTGGGCCCGGTGATGACTGTCAGGCGATTCCGCGGAATCCGCAATGACAGATTCTTGAGGTTGTGCTGGCAGGCGCCGTGGATGACAATGCTGTCAATGGTCGTGTTCATGGACGGATGCCGCACGATGCCAGGCAGGGTGCGGAGGTGTCGGGATGCTTCCCCGCTCATGCCCGGGGATGGAATTTGCGGAAGGCGTCATGCAGTCGCGAGATGTCGGTATGGGTATAGATCTGGGTAGTGCCGATGGACGCATGCCCCAGCATCTCCTGCAGCACCCGCAAATCCGCGCCATTTGCCAGCAGATGGGTAGCGAAGGTATGGCGGAGGGTATGGGGATGGATGCGCCGCCGGATCCCCGCCCTGATCCGTGCCTCATTGACCATCGACCAGACCGTGAACCGGGACATCTTCCCGCCGCGGGTGTTGAGGAACAGCTCCGGGGCCTTGCCGGTCTTGTCCAGTTCGGCGCGGCCATGCCGCAGATAGTCCTCCACCGCCGCGACCGCGCGATGGCCGATTGGCACCAGGCGTTCCTTGTTGCCCTTGCCGACCACCCGCAATACCGCGCTGTCGCCGCCGATCGAGCTGGTCCGCAGCGCCGTCACCTCACTGACCCGCAGTCCGGAGGCGTACATGACCTCCAGGATCGCCCGGTTCCGCAGCGAAATCGGCTCCGGGCCGCGGAACGCCGACAGCAGCGCCTCCACTTCCTCCACGTCCATCACCTCCGGCAGCGACTGCCAGACCTTTGGGGCGGTCATGACCTCGGTGATGTCGTGGTCGATCACATGCGCGATGGCCAGATAGCGGAAGAAGCTCCGGATCGACGAGAGATGCCGCGCAATGGTGCGTTCCGACATCCCCTCCTCTTCCCGTTGGGCGCGCAGGAACTCCAATATGTCGGCGCGGGTGACGGCGGCGAAGCCGTCGATCCCGCACTGGTCCAGGAAGCCGGCGAATTCCTCCAGGTCTTTCCTGTAATTGACCCTGGTCTGGGCGGAGAGCCCGCGCTCCAGGATGATATACTCCAGGAACTCGCCGATTCGCGCAGCGTCTTTCATCGACCGATATGCCGTCTCCCCATGGCCGGCCATGCCCTCCGGCCTCTGGCCAGTGGGCATCGGCGACCGTGGAGGCCATGCGCCTACAGCGTGGCCAGCTCGTGCTCCTCTTCCTGGCGCTCGGCACGCTCGATGGCCGAGTAGTCGCCATGGCGGATGATGACCGCGCCGGCGGCAATCTCCTTCAGCGCAATATCGATATAGGACAGCTTCTCCGCCGGGTCAAGCGGGATGAGCACCCGGTAGCGCTTGGCCAGCTGCGACGCCCGCTTGGAGGCACCGGTGATGAACAACCGGATGTCAAAGGTCTCGCCGTTGGCCTCCGCCAGTTCCTTGCATTTTGCCTGTGCGGCTTTCAGATAAGTCTCGTTCATGGTCCTTGAAATCCTGTAATTGTGCACAATTTCGCGTAAGCGACATAATATATATGGCAATTTCAATTCCGGGCAAGGACGGCCACCTGCCGGACCACTGCCGATGCCGGCAGGCTGCGCATGCACTGATACCGGCGGCGATCATCCAGCGGGCATTCGCGCTTCAGGCATGGCCGGCAGGGCACATCCGCAATGAGCAGCTCCCATCTTGCGCCCAGCGGACCGGTGGCCACCGGGTCAGTCGACGCGAAGATGCCAATCCCGGGCGTGCCCAGGGCCGCCGCCAGATGCATCGTCCCGGAGTCGTTGGCGACAACCAATGATGCATTGGCCAGCACGCTCATCAGCTCGCGCAGGGAAGTCCGGCCGCATAGGTCGAGGACTCCCGGCACGGCGGCGGCGATGCGCGCACCCAGCGGCGACTCCTTCGGGGCGCCGACCACCGCCACCGGCCGTCCCAGGCGCTTGACGCACTCCCGGGCCACCGCGATGAAATCCTCCACCGGCCACTGCTTGGCCGGACCGTACGCCGCGCCCGGCGCCATCACCACCCAGCCGCCGCCACGCTGGATCCCCTGCGAATCGGCAAATTGCGGATCGACTTGCAATGGCGGGCATTTGGCGGTGAAATCGACTTTGCCAAATGGGCGCATCAGCTCCAAGTAATACGACAATTGATGGCAATTTCCCCTGTTTTCACCACGCGGCCATGGCGGCAGCACATCCGTCAATAGCAGCCGCCGGAAGCGCCCGGCGCGTCCGACCCGCCGCGGGATATTGCATGAAAACAGATCCCAGGCCGAGCCGAAGGAATTGGGCATCACCACCCCCACCCCGTATTTCTCGCCCCGGATGAAATCCCGTTCCTCGCGGCTGAGGTGGTTTCCCGCCATTGGCGCCACGCCATCGATCCATGGCGCGGCCTGCCACAACGGCGTCAGCCCCTTCTTGCACAGCACCCGCAATTTCACGCCCTCCGGCAGCAGCCGCCGCAGCTGCCAGGTCGCCGGCAGCGTCATCACCAGGTCCCCCAGCCAGTTGGTGGAGCGCAGCAGCACCCCGCCGCGGAAGTCAACAGCACCCAGGGGCGGAATCCCGCGACCGAAATCGATGATGTCCGGCTGGTAGATCATGGGGGAGCGGAGGGAGGCGGCGTTACCCGAAATATTCCACGCCGGAGCGGAAGATCCCCTGGTCCTTGTTGCCGGGGATGTTCTTGGCGACGTTGCTGTCCCAGGAGCGTTCGGAGTGCCCCATCTTTCCGAGGATGCGGCCATCGGGGGAGGTGATGCCTTCGATCGCGCAGACCGACCCGTTGGGGTTCCACGGCATCTGGATTGCCGGCCGGCCGGTCAGGTCGGCATATTGGAATGCCACCTGTCCATTGGCCAGCAGTTGCGCGACCTGCTCCGGGGTGGCAATGAAGCGCCCCTCGCCATGCGAGATTGCGACTTCGTGGACGTCGCCGACCTCGGCATGCCTGAGCCATGGCGACTTGACCGAGGCCACCACCGTGGTAGCCATGGTGGCGGCGTGCCGTCCGAGATTATTGAAGGTCAGGGTCGGCGCATCGGGGCTGAGCGCGGGGAGGATTTTGCCGTACGGCACCAGTCCCAGCTTGATCAGCGCCTGGAAGCCGTTGCAGATTCCCAGCCCCAGCCCGTCGCGTTCCTGCAGCAGCCGTTCGAGGGCATCCCTCACCCGCGGATTTCGGAACATGGTGGCGATGAACTTTCCGGAGCCATCCGGCTCATCGCCTCCGGAGAATCCGCCGGGGAAGGCGATGATCTGCGCATTGTCCAGCGCCCTGGCCAGCCGCTCGACCGAGTCCTCGATATCGGCGGCGGTGAGGTTGCGCACCAGCACCAGCTCCGGGATCGCGCCGGCCTCGGCGAAGGCCTTGGCGGTGTCGTATTCGCAGTTGGTGCCGGGGAAGACCGGAATGAGCACCCGGGGCCTGGCGTGCTTGACGGCAGGATGCAGCCACTGCCGTTCGCGGCAGGGCTGCCACACCGGGTCGGGGACCTCCTCCGCGGTGGTCGGGAAGATCTTCTCCAGCGGGCGTTCCCAGGCGGCCACCGCAGTCTCCAGCGGCAGCCGCAAATCGCCGATGGTGATGGCGGCATCATCGGTGGTGCGGCCAATCGCCCGCACTCCGGGCAGCTCGCCTTCGGATTCCACGATGATCGCGCCGTAATGCGGCACGAAGAGCTCGCCGGCCTCCAGCGGCATCTGTCCGGCGAAGCCGACCATGTTTCCGAAGGCCATCATCGAAAGCGCCGCGGCATAGCCGCCCTTGCCGACGGTATGCGCCGCCAGGATGCGGCCATCGCGCACATAGGTGCGCAGCAGTGCAAAATTGCGGCGCAGCTCCTCGAAATCCGGCGTGCCGTCCGCCAGATGGGTCACCGGGAAGAGCGAGACGACATGGCCGGCGCCCTTGAACTCCGGGGTGACGACCTCGCGCGCATCCGCGGCCACCACCGCAAATGAGATCAGCGACGGCGGGACCGTCAGCTTCTCGAAGGTCCCGGACATCGAGTCCTTGCCGCCAATGGCGGCGGTGCCGAACTCCAGCTGCGCGCGCAGGCCGCCCAGCAGCGCCGCCAGCGGGCGCCCCCAGCGTTCGGGGACGAATTCCAGATGCTCGAAGTACTCCTGGAAGGTCAGTCGCGCCCGCAGGGCGTCGCCGCCGGCGGCGGCGATTTTGGCCAGCGACTCCACCACCGCGTACAGTGCGCCATGGTATGGGCTCCACGAGCACAGCTGCGGGTCATAGCCATGCGACATCAGGGTGCAGGTCTGGGTATGCCCCATGGTCGGGATCTTGGCGGCCATCGCCTCGTTGGGCGTCAGGCGGGTCCTGCCGCCATACGGCTCGATGACGGTCGCAGCCCCGATGGTGCCGTCGAAACGCTCGACCATGCCCTTCTGGGAGCAGACATTAAGGTCTCCTAGGACATCCATCCACGCCGCCAGCCCATCCGCCACCGCCGCCGGCCGGAATGGCGACGCCGCCTCATCCGGCGCCGCCACCACCGCCTTCGCGTGCTGGGTGACGCCATTGGTGTCCAGGAAAGCCCGGGACAGCGAGACCACCGGCCGGCCCCGCCACGTCATCTCCAGCCGTCCATTTGCCGTGACCTCAGCGACCTTGGTGGCCTCGAGGTTTTCCTCGGCCGCCATGGCCAGCGCCTGGGGCGCGTCCCCGGCGGCGACCACCACCGCCATGCGCTCCTGCGACTCCGAAATCGCCAGCTCGGTCCCGTCCAGGCCGTCGTATTTTCTCGGCACCAGGTCGAGGTTGATTTCCAGCCCCGGCGCCAGCTCGCCGATGGCCACCGACACGCCGCCGGCGCCGAAGTCGTTGCAGCGCTTGACCAGCCGGGCGAAATGCCCCCGCCGGAAGAGCCGCTGGATATTGCGTTCGACCAGCGGGTTGCCCTTCTGCACCTCGGCGCCGCAGGCATGCAGCGACTCCTCGGTATGGGCCTTGGAGGAGCCGGTGGCGCCGCCGCAGCCGTCGCGACCGGTGCGGCCGCCGATGAGCAAAATCACGTCGCCGGGCTGCGGCTCCAGCCGCTTGACATGATCGCGCGGGACTGCCGCGATGACCGCGCCCAACTCCATGCGCTTGGCCACGAAGCCGGGATGGTAGTATTCCTGGACCTTCCCGGCCGCCAGCCCGATCTGGTTGCCGTATGACGAATAGCCCGCCGCCGCGGTGCGGGTGATCTTGCGCTGCGGCAGTTTTCCCGGGAGGGTCTGCTCCACCGGCAGCCGCGGGTCCGCCGCGCCGGTGATCCGCATCGCCTGGTAGACGTACGAGCGGCCGGAAAGCGGATCGCGGATCGCCCCGCCCAGGCAGGTCGCCGCGCCGCCGAAGGGCTCGATCTCCGTCGGGTGGTTGTGGGTCTCGTTCTTGAACATGATCAGCCATGGCTCGTCCTTGCCGTCGATGACCGCATTGATGACGATCGAGCAGGCGTTGATTTCATCGGACGAATCCAGGTCATCCAGCTTCCCCTGGCGGCGCAGCTCGCGGGCGCCGATGGTGGCCAGGTCCATCAGGCACAGCGTCCGCCCCTCGCGCCCGAGCTCCCGGCGGATGCCAAGATAGTCACGGTAGCTCTTCGCGATCGGCGCCGCCAGATCGCCGCCCTCCGGAAACTCCACCTGGTCAAGGCTGGTGTGGAAGGTGGTGTGCCGGCAATGGTCCGACCAATAGGTGTCGATCACCTTGATTTCGGTGAAGGACGGGTCGCGGTGCTCCTCGTCCCGGAAATAGCGCTGGCAGAAGGCCAGGTCTTCGGCGCTCATGGCCAGCCCCATCGACTTGGCCATTGCGGCAATGCCGTCGGCATCCAGCTGGCGGAAGCCATCGAGAATCCGCACGTCCGCGGGGGCCGCCGAGGACATCTCCAGGGTCTCCGGCTTCACGCCCATCACCGCCTCGCGGCTCTCGACCGGGTTGATGACGTAGTGCTTGATCCGCGCAATCTCGTCGTCGGAGAGCCGGCCGAAAAGCGCATAGATGGTGGCGGTGCGCACCAGCGGCCGTTCCTTCTGGGTGAGCAGCGCAATGCACTGCGCCGCGCTGTCCGCCCTCACGTCGTACTGCCCCGGCAGATACTCGACGGCAAACCACCGCGCGCCTTCCAGCTCCGGGCGGCGCTCCTCGTAGATCGCGTCGCAGTTGGGTTCGGAGAGCACCGACTCCAGGGCCGCGGAGAATTCCTCCCGGCTCAGCCCCGACAGGTCATAGCGCTTGAACAGCCGCAGATTCTCCAACGCGGCGATGCCCAGCGTTTCCTTCAAGTCAGCAAGGAGATTCATGGCCTCGACGTCAAAGCCGGGCCGCTTCTCCACATAGGCGCGATATACTGTCTGCATTGGGTTGAATCCTGAACTTGTCAAAAGGGGGGATGACGGAGCGTAAACATGCAGAATATAAGCTGGCAATGCCGGACGGTGGGTGCCATGCGACGCCGCAGTTATATTATGTGGCATGCCATTTGACAGCAACAAGACATCCTTCAGCCTGGCGCCGGCATCGAGCCGGGCCGAAATCGCCACCGGCATCTGGTCGAAATGCAAGGGGTGCGGGACGGTCGTGTACCGGCGGTCGCTGGAAGCCAACATGTCGGTCTGCCCCTCCTGCGGCTACTACTATCCCCTGACGGCGGCGCAGCGGATCCGGATGCTCACCGACAACAGCGCCCGGGGCTTCACCGAAATCGACCGCAAGCTGCATTCGCTGGATCCGCTGAATTTCGGCGGCGACGGCGAATACGCGGCGAAGACCCTGGAGAGCCAGGCCAAGACCGGCCTGGTGGACGCCGTAGTCACCGGGAAGGCCTTCCTGGACGGCAGCCGCTTCGGCCTGGCGGTGATGGATTTCCGGTTCATGGGCGCCAGCATGGGGTCGGTGGTCGGCGAAAAGATCACCCGGCTGGCGGAATGGAGCACCAAGCGCGAATTGCCGCTGGTGATCGTCACCGCCTCCGGAGGCGCCCGGATGCAGGAGGGCGCGCTCTCGCTGATGCAGATGGCCAAGACCGCCGGGGCGCTGATGCGCCACGACCAGGCGGGGCTGCCGCTGTTCATCATCCTCACCCATCCGACCACCGGCGGAGTGACGGCGTCATTTGCCTCGCTGGGCGACGTCATGCTGGCCGAGCCCCATGCGCTGATCGGCTTCGCCGGCCCGCGGGTGATCGAGCAGACCACCCATCAGAAGCTGCCGGAGGGCTTCCAGCAGTCCGAATATCTCCTGCAGCATGGCCTCATCGACGCCATTGTCGAGCGCAAGAACCTCCGCGCCACGCTGTCGCAGCTGCTGCGGGTGTTCAAGAAGTAGCCGGCGGCGGCGTCATCCTTGTTGCGGCGGCGCCGTCATTCCGCCAGGCCGAATTGCCCGCACATGGCGCGGAAGCGCGCCACGCTGTCCGCGCCGAACCGCGACAGCCCCCTGACGATCTCCGGGAGCGTCTTTTCCCTCATGTCCCCGGATTTGGAATAGAATTTATCCGCCAGGCAGACCAGCTTTTCCTCGGCGGCCACCGGCAGGTAGTCGCCAGGCGGCAGCGGCAGATGCCGCGCGATTATCTCCTGTCTGGAGATGCCGGCGCCGGTATGGCGTTCGCAGATGCGGGCGCATGGCTCCAGATCCGGCGACAGGCCGCGGAGCATTTCCGCGCCGATTATCCCATGCCGGAGGTAGTCCTCGGCCCCATGGCAGCATATCGACGGCGCATGGCAGCGCCCGATGCCGATGTCATGCAGCAGCGCGCCGTCGCGCACCAGCGACTCGTCCAGCTGCGCACGGCATGGGCATTGCGGCGAATGCAGGATCGACAGCGCCTTGTCCCGGACCTTCCGGCTGTGATCCAGTAGCAGCCGCCTGAGCGCGTCGTCCTCCGGATAGAACCGTTCGATTATCGCCAGTGCATCCATGCGCATGGCCCTCATTTCAGGCCGCTTTGCCGCGCCACCAGCTCATCGGCGCCGTACTTCTTGCGCAGCAGCGGCTTTTCGATCTTGCCGGTCGGATTGCGCGGCACTTCGGCGAAGATGATCCGCCGGGGCCGCTGGTAACGCGGCAACGCCAGGCAGAACTGGTTGACCTGCTCCTCGGTGAGCTGGTGATCCGGCTTGACCTCGATGATCGCGGCGGCGATCTCGCCCAGCCGGGCATCCGGCAGTCCGATCACCGCGACGTCCTTGATGGCGTCATTGCGACGCAGGAAATCCTCGATCTGCACCGGATAGAGGTTCTCGCCGCCGGTGATGATGACGTCCTTCTTGCGGTCGACCAGATAGATGAAGCCGTCGTCCGACTCCTTGGCCATGTCGCCGGTGTAGAGCCAGCCATCCGCAGAAAGCACCTCGGCGGTGGCCTTCTCGTCCTTGTAGTAGCAGCGCATGACGCCATCGCCCTTGACCGCCAGTTCGCCAACTTCGCCGCGCTTGACCGGCCGGCGGCGGGCATCGACAATCCGCGTCTGCCAGCCGTATCCGGCCACGCCGATCGCCCCGACATGGCTGGTGTTCTCCACCCCCAGATGCACCGCGCCCGGGCCGATGGACTCGCTCAGACCGTAGTTGGTGTCGTACTGATGATGCGGGAAGACCGCCAGCCAGCGCCGGATCAGCGCCGGCGGCACCGGCTGGGCGCCGATATGCATCAGCCGCCATTGATCCAGGTGGAAGCCATCCAGTTTGATGTCGCCGCGGTCGATGGCGTCCAGGATGTCCTGCGCCCACGGCACCAGCAGCCATACGATGGTGCAGCGCTCCGCCGAGACGGCGTTGATGATCCATTCGGGCTTGACCCCCTTGAGCAGCACCGCCCTGCCGCCGGTCAGCAGGCTTCCGAACCAGTGCATCTTGGCGCCGGTGTGGTAGAGCGGCGGGATGCACAGGAAGACGTCGTCATGGGTCTGGTGATGGTGGTTCTGCTCCACCTTGCAGGCATGGACCAGCGCGCGATGGCGGTGGACAATCGCCTTCGGGAAGCCGGTGGTGCCGCTGGAAAAATAGATCGCGGCGTCATCCTCGTCGTCGATGGCGACCGCGGGGGCCTTGCTGGAGCAATACGACGCCAGGCTGCTGTAGCTCTCCGCGAAGGTCGGGCAGTCCTCGCCGACATAGAAGAGCTCCCGGGTGCGGGGGATCATCCCGCAGATCGCCTCCACCCGTCCGGTGAACTCCGGTCCGAACACCAGCGCATCGACATCCGCCAGATCCAGGCAGTACTTGATGTCGTCGGACGAATAGCGGAAATTGAGCGGCACCGCCATCGCGCCGCTCTTGAGGATGCCGAAGTAGATCGGCAGCCACTCCAGGCAGTTCATCAGCAGGATGCCGACGCGGCTGCCGCGCCCGAGATGGCGGGTCAGCAGCAGATTGGCGAAGCGGTTGGCCTTGCGGTCAAAGCCGGACCAGGTCAGCTCGGAACGAAAGGAGTCGTTCGGGCTGGGCTCGATCAGCGAGTACTCCCGCCAAGTGGTGTGGCGGCTCTCCAGTTCCTGCGGATTGATCTCGACCAACGCGACTTCATCCGCATAGTCGCGGGCATTCCTCTCAAGAAATTCGGTGATGGGCATGGCTGGCTGTTGCAGTGGAAAATACGGTTTTCGCGAATTGCCGCATAAGATAATGCCATAAAGCGGATTTTATGAAGCCGCCCGTACGTGTCGGCGCGTCCGGCGCCTTTATTCGGCCTCGCCTCTTGATTTTCCCGGAATATTTCGTATAATATAACTGTACCGATGCCGAATTGACAAGTACATGCATTAGCCTGTGTTTTAGCATGATGCGGCAATAATTCACTTCTGGCGGCATCGCGGTTCCCCCAGCCGGACGCCGCCGGGAAGGCGGCATTTGCCCGCCATTTCACCCCATTCCGCCTCCAATCCACATCATTCCGCCCATGTACAGATTCATCACCACCTCCCTGCCGGCCATGATGGCGCTGGCGCTTATGTCCACACGGTGCCCCGCCCAGGACAACGCGACTTCCCTGAAGGAGTTCAAGTTTGAATTGCTGCCGGTCGACGGCCACGGCGAGACGACGGTCACCCAGGAGGGCCCCAGCGGCTTCGTGCTGAACCTGAAGAACACCACCGCGCACAACTACGGGATTGCGATGGCCAATTTCGACTTCACGGCGACCGCGCAGCACAAGCTGGCCTTCCGGATCACCGGTGCGCCGCAGAATGCCAGCACCAACCTGATCGTCTCCCTGCTGTATGAGGAAGGCGGCGGAAAATGGCAGAGCCGGGACGCGCACCTGGGGAAATTCTCCAGCTCCGACCCCCGCACGGTCGTCCTGGCGCTGAACCGCGATTTCCAGCTCGGCGACGCCAGCTACCGTTTCCGCCAGCTGAAGTTCAGCATCGGCGGCGCCATCCTGGATGATCCGGACACCCGGATCACGGTGACCGGCGTCCGGCTGGTGACCGACGACGAAATCAACACCGGCGCGGGCACTGAATTCGTGGTCTACCCGCCCGAAAAGCGCCCCGCGCCCGCCGGCGGCGTCAAGGTGTTCTTCGACTTCGACAATGACGACGACAAGGATTTCCTGCAAAGCAATTACCAGGACCGTTTCCCGGACATCGTATCGCCCTTTGGCTATGCGCAGTTGCTGCTGGAGCATGCCGAGGGCCTGCTTTGCCGTGCCGCGTCGCCCGCCGACGCCGAGGTGATCGTCTATTCGCGCGCCGCCGCCGGCGGCAGCGCCGCGGCGATTGCGGAGGCCGTCAGGCAGCGCCAGGTGCCGCTGCTCATCTTCGGCGCCGTCCCGGACCAGGAGGTGTCGGCGTTGTCGCCGCTGGCGCTGTCCGCCCGCAAATACACCGCGATGCCGGAGCGCGCCAGCGTGGACGGCAAGTCCCTCCCCGTCTATTTTGACGCGAAGCTGCTGCGCGGCCGGGTCCTCCTGGACTCCGGCACCGGCAACCCCCTGATCGCGCAGGATGGCGCGGTGACGCATTACGCCTTCGGCATCGGCAACCAGCTGGGGAGCCGTTCGGATGTCTTCCACGACCGCGGGCTGCTGGAGCAGCTGCTTCGCGCCGCCGGGAGGGACACCGCGCCGCTGGCCGAACGCGAGGCGGCGGTGATCGCCCGGCGGCAGGCCGCTGACGCGGCGCTGATCGCCGGCGCGCTGGCGGACGCCGGCGAAGACGGCGGCGCACTGCCCTGGCGGGTCGGCGCCTCAAAGGACAACGTCGGGCGCTTCGGCTGGGCGGTCGGCGAGGGGCTGCCATTCGGCGCCCTCTCCAAGGATCTGACCATCTCCAGCGGCAGCGCCGTCGCGCGCTTTGTGGTCGGCCAGGCCCACGAATGGCCGCTGCGCAACTGGCATCTGGAGGCGGTGTCCGGGACGGCGGAGTTGCCGGAGGGCGCCGACGAACTCACCTTCTGGAAGGGCGAGGGCGTCGTCGAGTACACCACGGACTTCTCCTTCCCGGAGGCCGAAGACGCGGATGCGCAATTCTACTTCGAGGTCCGCGATGGCATTGACGACACCGACGAAGTCACCTTCAACGGCCGGCGGATCGGCGCCACCGACGAGCGGACGCCATTCTACTGGATCGCCCCGCGGCGCTATCCCATCCCGGCGGAGCTGATCCGGCGCGACGGCGCCAACCGGCTGGTGGTGCGGGTGACCAACCTGCGCGACGGCGCCGGCTTCAGATCCCGCCCGGTGATCAGCATGAGCCGGCGCACCGCCAGCGAAATCCACGTGGCCCATGCCGACTGGATCGGCAAGACCTACCAGGTCCGCGAGCACGACTCGCCGTACGAAATGCAGTTCTCGCTGCTTTCGCCGATGGTCCGCTATGACTTCCAGGCGCAATCGCAGGCGGGGCTGTCGCTGGAGAACCTGGCGGACTATGTCGCCTGGCGCACCGCCGGCGGCTGGAAGATCACGCCGCTGGACGGCAGCGCCGCCGCGATCTACCGCCGAGGCGGCGACGACGGCATGGCGGCACCCTACCTGCTGTGCTTCCGCAAGAACGCCGGCCGGCCCTTCCTCATCGTCCTCCAGCGCCATCCCGAGGCCATCACCGCATCATTCCGCGACGGCCTGGTCGAGCGCATCGAATTTTCCGCGCGGCCCGGCGCCGCCGTCGGGCAGATCCTCGCCGGATGGCCGTGGGGCGCGGTGGACGTGGACACCTCCGCCTGGCGCGACGGCATCCCCGCGGAGGTCTCCGAAAAGCTCGACCGCGACGCCGCCCGCGCCCTCGCCTGGCCGGAGGGCTGCGACGAGCTGTTCGCCATCGACCGCGCCCGCGGCCGCGTGGAGATCCTCAACCGCTTCCGCTTCCGCCAGATTGAGAACGACTGGCGGATGGCCGCCCGCAGATACGCCACGCTGCCGCCGCTGGTGGGCGAAATGCTGAAGATCGGCAAGCTGGCCGAATGCCAGGCGCCAATCGAGGACCTGCAGTGCAGCACCACCCTCGGCGGGACCTACGGCATCCCCGGAAGCGCCATCCGCTACAGCCTGCCCCTGCCGGACGGCAAGGAGTTCTACCCCGTCCGCATCAAGGACGACCTCCTCTATCCCGCCGGGAATGACAACTTCGCCGTCGGCGTGCAGTACTCCGCCGGCGGCGGCACGCCCTTCGAGCAGTGGACTCCCGCGGATCCGTACGGCGGCGCACTGCCATTCGAGAGCATCTGCCTCTTCCGCTGGCAATACGGGCTGTCGTCGGTGCTGCAGGCGATGCCGCTGCTCAATGAGGCCAACCGCATCGCCGCCTTCAACCGGCTGCGCATCCGGCATCTGGAGCCGCTGGAGCTCTACCAGTACAAGAGCGTGGTCAAGTACCGCGTCGAGCCCTACAGCCAGCTGTGGTATCCCATCATCTTCAATTCAGTATATCCCAATGGCGTCAATTTCGCCCCCGGAACCGCCTCATGCGGCAACTACGGCGACGCCAACGAGGGCTATGCCCTCTGCGTGTGGATCGGCAGCCAGCTCGGCGACTTGTGCGGATACCAGGAATTCGTCAGGAACAACTGGAATTTCTACCGCGTCGTCATGCGCTACGCCACCGTGCTGGAGGACTACGCATACATGGCCAGCACCTGCCGCGAATCCGGAACCGGCGCCTGGATCGACATGCTTGACGCCGAGCACGCCGCCATGATCGCCTGCGCCCGGCTGGCGAAGCTCTCCGGCGACGACGATGCCGCCGACCTGGCGCTCTACTATGCCGCCCGCCACGCCATTCCGACCATCGCCCGGCTGTTCTATGCGGACTATGCCAGGAAGGTGCTTCCGAAGGAGGCCGTCGGCCAATTCCAGGTCAACGGCTTCGGCGAGGGCGGCATCTATCTGGACCGCTACCCCTCCACCAACTTCAACTTCCGCGCCGGCAACGAGCTGTTCAACTGTTCGCAGGGCACTCCCGGCACCCTGCTGCAGCTCTACCGCCGTCACTGCGCCGCCGAGGTGACCGAGCACGTCGACCAGCGCAGCTGGCCTTCGCTTACCGGCCATGGCACCGCCTACTGGTCATTCACCTACCTCACGCCGTTCGCGCTGTTCCTCAGCGACGCCGGGCGGGTTGGCAAATACGCCCGCGGCACCATCGCCAACCAGCCGCTGGAATGGCGCGACTGGCCGCGGATGACCTACATGTTCGAGCTGGGCAATGTCGCCTGGCGCCTCAACGGCCAGGTGAATCTGAGCCGCGTCTGGGAGCTGGAGCTGCAACATGCGGAGTACCTGCCGCAGCGCCGTCAGCTGGTCATCCGCTGCCAAGCCGCCGGACCGGATGCGGAGCTGGTCTTCGAAAGCCCGCGGCCGCCCGCCACGGCCGTCCGCAACGGCGTCCCGGTGGAGGCCGTGGCCGTACCTGGCCTCGGGTACCGCCTGCCGCTTGCCGCCGGCAGCAACGACTTCACCGTCAGCTTCCAGCCATGACAATGAAGAAAAACGGAGTACAGTCCATGAATCGAACGCATTTTCTGCTGCTGGCCATATTCGTTCCGCTCCTGATTTCCGCCGCCGGGAAGCGGGTGGACTGGTCCACCATCCCTTCGACCCTGAGCCAGGGCTCGGAGGCGACCGTGGACTCCTACTCCCCCGAGGAATTCAATCTCACGCTGGTTCCGGCGGCGGACAACAGCGGCAAATGCGCCGTGCAGGTCGTGCGGACGATAGACGCCCCGCGCCACGCCCAGCACAAGCTGGTCTTCCGCGCCCGGGTCATCGGCGGGGAGGATGTCAATGTCCACCTGATCATCACCGTCCGTGAGAACGGAAAGGTCCGCACCTGCTGGGGGCCCCAGGTGAAGATCTCCGGCTCCGACTTCAAGCGTTATCTGTTCGGACTTGACTCCACCTTCAACCTCGGCGACAGCAACCACCACATCTGGCAGGTGAAGCCGTTTGTGGGCATCGACGGCGCCAAGCCCGGCCACAAGGTCGAAGTTGAATTCCGCGATTTCCAGATCGACTCCGCGGAGAACATCGGCATCCAGTCCGACAAGCCGGAAATCACCGTCTATCCGCCGGAGCGCCCGGCAAGTGCGCCCGCGGACGGCGCCATGCGCATCTTCTTCCATTTCGACAACGGCGACTGCACGCCGCTGTCCGCGGAGGGTCTTGTCGACCCGATCCCCTATCCGGGATTCCGCGAAGCGCTGGTCAGCGCAGTCAGGCGCCACGTCGTCATCGCCGAGCAGCCGGAGGATGCCGACGCCATTGTCTACGCCGCAGCCGTGCCCGATCCGCAGATGGCGGGGCGGATCGCCGCGGCGGTGCAAAACGGCGCCGCGCTCTATGTCGCGGCCATCGTCTCCGATCCGCAGATCTCCGGGTTGCTTCCCGTGCAGATCCGCTCCCGGGATGAGGTCGGCTTCCCCCCGCGCCGGGGCGTCCGTGCCGCCCGCCCGGACGATCCATGCCTCCGCGGCCTCTCGGGAGAGCGGTTCGCCGTCTATCACGACCTGTCATTGCTGCCGGGGGCGCAGCCGCGTCTTCTCTATTCCGACGGCCAGGCGCTGATTGTCGAGGGTCGCGCCGGCAAGGGCAAGGTCATCTACAATGCGCTGGGTCTTGGCGTGGATCTGATTCCCGGCAAGGCCGCCTACGATCCGCTGATGCTGCGTTTCCTTTCGGAGCTGACCGGAAAGCCGCTTCCGGAGCCCGTGCGTCCGCCGGCGGAGCAGGAGGACGGCTGGCTTGCCGGCGCCAGCGAGCAGAATGCCGGCCGGGTCGGCTTCGCCCTGGGCGACGGCCTGCTCTGCGAATCAATCAGCAATGCCCTGATGGTCTCCAGCGGATCAGGCGAATACGAATTCCGCATCGAGTCCTCGCCGAAGCTCCAGATTCCGAATTGGCGCATCCATTCCATTTCGGGCGAGCCCGGGGAGGCGGAGCGGGAAATCCCCTGGCGATACAGCACCGCCCAGATCGGCGTCCTGGAGCTTTCCGCCCAGGTCGTCATCCCCGAGAAGTGGCGTGGGACGGCGCTGCGCTTCCAGGTGGAGGGCGGCATCGACGACACCGCGCAAGTCTGGTTCAACGACGCCTTCCTCGGCGAGGTCACCCGGGAGATGCCGAACTACTGGAACCGCCCGCACCGGTACGCCCTGCCGGAGTCGCTGATCAGCTTCGGGCAGCCCAACACCATCCGGATCCTGATGACCAACCTCCGGGAAAGCGGCGGCTTCGGATCCTGTCCGGAAATCGTGCCGATGCGCATGAAGCAGCCGAAATGGGATGTCCGGATCGACCGTGCCAACCCCCTCGGCAAGGGCGGGACGGTCATTGACCGTGAAGGCGATGAGCGCTGGCGTTTCGACACCTCGCTTGCCTTCCCCGGCATCCGCTGGGAATTCCCCGGCCGGCGCATCCACATGGCGCTCAACAGCCTGGCCAGCTCGGCGGCGATCTTCCGCAATGGCGGGACCGAGATCATCGACCTCACCGGCATCGACGAAGTCCCCTGCGGCGGCTGGGATCTGCCCGCGATCCTGCTCTTCCCGAAGACCAGGGGCACGCCGCTGCTGCTGGTCTTTTCCTCGACTCCGGACAGGATCGCCGTCGAACACCTCGGCAACCAGGTCGGCGGCATCACCGTCATGCGGGAAAAAGGCATCGGGATGATCCTGCCACTGTGGCTCTATGGCCGGCAGGCGGTCGAGACCGCCGGCTGGAAGGACGCCCTGCCGGAAGAGACCGGGAGGCGCATCCGCTTCTGGATGCCGAAGGCCTTCGCCTATCCGGTCGCATACCGGGAGCACTTCCGCATCGACGAGCCCGCGGGGCGGGTGCGCATCCGCAGCCATTACCTCTTCCGCAAGACCGAAAACGAGTGGGGGCTGAAGCCGGAGGTGTACGCGCCGGTATCCCCGCTGGCATTCTTCATGAAGGACACGCTGTTCAAGGCCGACGGCGTGGAGGACTGGCGCCTTGCGACCACCTTCGGATGGTACGCGGCCAAACCCGGCACCGACACGGTGGAATGGAGCCTGCCGCTCCCGCAGGACAACCTCCCGCTCGTCCCCCGGATCAAGGGGCAGGAGGCCATCCATGAAATCACCAACGGGGTCTTCCGGAAGGGCATCCGCTTCATCGGCGGCGGACGCAGCGTCGACACCGCGGACTTCGCCCATCCCTTCAAGCCCGGCGCCGCCGACCGGAACATCTGCCTGCACATGTGGCTGCATGGCACTGCGGACGCCGTCACCGCGCCATACGACCTGGCCCCGGAGAACCGCGGCCTCCTCCTGGACCGCATCCGCTACCGGCTCTTCCTGCCGGTGGAGCAATATGCGTACAAGAGCGCGGTGGTCTGGAGGGAGGAGCCGTTCACCGGGCAGCGCTACCCGGTCTGCTACAACAGCCCGCGCCCGCACTACACCCGCTTCGCGCCGGGGAAAGGCACGAACTTCAACATCTGCGACGGCAACGAGTCCGTATACATGATCACCACCGTCGCCCGCGCCGCCGCCGACCAGCATGGCCAGGCCGATTTCATCCGCACCAACGCCACCTGGTTCCGGCACTTCACCAGGTTGCTGTTCGTCGGCGACGACTGGATCACCCTGACCGGCCACTGCGGCGAATCCGGCGCCGCGGCGTCGATCGACATGCTCAACTGCGAGTACCCCGGCATGCTCAACGTCGCCAGGATTGCGGAGCTTTCAGGCGATCCGCAATGGCGGGCGCAATGCCTCTACCGCGCCGCCCGGCGGATGGTCGCCACCATCGCCCGGCTGCCTTTCCGGCGCTATGCCTTCGAGACCGGCCTCATCGGCCAGCCTCCGGAATTGACCTACGGGACCGGATTCACCGAGAACAGCTACGATTTCCGCAGCGGCACGCCCGTGCGCGCACCGTCGTACCACCTGTTCGACATGAGCCAGGGAATCCCCCAGAAGCTCTTTCCGCTGTACGACACCTACGCCCGGAAGGACATCGACGACTACTACCGGACCTTTGTCCTGCCCCATCTATACGGCCGGGACGGCGCCTTCCGCCAGGGCCACAAGATGCTGAACATCGCACTGCACTGCGACGCGATGTCCCGGGAGGACAGGATCAAGGCGCTCAATGGCTGCCTGGGCAACGCCGCCATGCTCCGCGAGCTCTCCGGAGACTACCCCGGAATGACCCTCGCGTCCAACATCGCCATGGCATTGGACTGCATCTACGGGAAGATCCGGGTCTTCGACTCCCGCGACCTCGACATCCGCGACCTGGAATTCGACCCCGACACCGGTGTGCTGTCGATCAAGCTGCGCGCCGGTCGCGACCCCCGGCTGGTGCTTTCCAGCGACCTGCCATTGGCGGAGCCTTCGCCATACCGCCGGGGCGCAGACGGCCTTGTGCCCATTCCGCTGCCGCCGGAAACGGAGTCGCAGCTGGAGATCCGCCTGGCGCCGGCGCGGCATTCTGCAAATCCATGACGTTTTTGCGCCTTTGGGGCCGGTCTGGCGCAAAATGCCTCCCGGCCCCCCGCCCCCGCGGATTTGCGGCACGCCACGCCGGATCGAGGCGCCGGACCGGCTGGCGCGCCGTCGCGAAAAAAAACGCTCCATGGCGTTTTTTCTTTCTTGCACCCCTTGATTTTTCAGGAAAATTTTCGTATAATATAACTGTACCGATGCCAAACCTGTCCCAACCGACATTACCTTGCTTTTTAGGATGATATGGCAACTGGGAGAAAAAAATCCTGCCAGCGCCTGACACGCGTTGCATCCAATGGCATGAGCCAGCAGATGCGCATCCGATTCTTCGTGCTCAATGAGCTCTATCACAACAACGGCAGATCGGTGTCGCTACCGTCCCTGCGCGAGCTGTCCAAACGCTTCAACATCGCCCTGAGCACCGTGCAGTTGGCGATCGAGCAGCTGCGCGATGACGGCTATGTCATCTGCCGGCGCGGCACCGGCATGGTCACGAATCCCCGGATGGGATTCTTTTTCTCATGGTCGCCGCCGCCGCTGGTCGGCATCAAAACCTACAACGGCGACTGGTTTTGCCTCACCAAGACCTTCTGTGATGTCATAAACCCGATTTCACAGGAGCTTTGCGAGCGCGGATGGCACATGCGCCAGCTGATGAACGCGACGACGACCAGCGCGAGCATCGAGCGCGAATTGTCGGAGTCGTATCTGGACGGCATCGTCATGGTGTTCGTCTCCGAGGAATACGCCCGGATTGCGGAGAAGACGGTGCCGCACCATGTGGTCATCTCCCAGGAAGCGGACGAGCCGCATCGTTACCAGATCAAGTGCCTGTACCGCCACTGCACCATGGAGCTGGCCAGGCGGATGCACCAGCGGGGATTGCGGCGGGTGATGACCACCTCGCTTGAAAACAGGATGTACGACCCGCTGATCCCATTCTACAACTACCTCCGTTCCTTTCTTCCGGAGATGGAGTTGACGCATCTGCCAATCGACGGCGTCAAGACACGCCAGGATTCGATCCGCGAGCTGATGAGCCAGTTCAAGCCGGAGGTCCTCATCCATTTCAACATGGAGATTCCGCTGGTGACCGAGCTGGCAAAAGGCGTCGGCTGGCCGGTGCAGCTGCTTTGCCTGGATTCGCCGTCGCGGGATTTCAACTACCGTGGCTGGTATCTGCGCACCCCCACGGAAGCCATC
This sequence comes from uncultured Lentisphaeria bacterium, assembly GCA_934661755.1. Classification (GTDB taxonomy): domain Bacteria; phylum Verrucomicrobiota; class Lentisphaeria; order Oligosphaerales; family Oligosphaeraceae; genus CAKUJM01. Next base: position 23,712 of record CAKUJM010000001.1, read on the forward strand.
TCGGACGCCGCCGCCGAAATGCTGCATCGGCAGTTCGCCGGCACCGCCCCCCCGGAGGGCGAAATCCGCAACTTCGACATGGAGTTCGTCGACGCCGGATGCGGCGCCTTGCGGGCTCCATGACGTTTTCCATCCATCCCGCCATATCCACCATTTCCCCCATGTACAGATTCATCACCACCTCCCTGCTGGCCATGATGGCGCTGGCGCTTACGTCCGCACTGTGCCCCGCCCAGGACAACCCGACTTCCATGAAAGAGTTCAAGTTTGAATTGCTGCCGGTCGACGGCCACGGCGAGACGACAGTCACCCAGGAGGGTCCCAGCGGCTTCGTGCTGAACCTGAAGAACACCGCCGCGCACAACTACGGGATTGCGATGGCCAATTTCGACTTCACGGCGACCGCGCAGCACAAGCTGACCTTCCGGATCACCGGTGCGCCGCAGAACGCCAACGCCAGCATGACCGTGGTGCTGCTGTACGAGGACGACGCCGGAAAATGGCATGGACGGGACGCGCAGCTGGGGAGATTCTCCAGCTCCGACCCCCGCACGATTGTCCTGGCGCTGAACCGCGACTTCCAGTTCGGCGACGCCAGCTACCGCTTCCGCCAGCTGAAGTTCAGCATCGGCGGCACTCCGCAGGACAACCCGGACACCCGGATCACGGTGACCGGCGTCCGGCTGGTGACCGCCGACGAAATCAGCACCGGCGCGGGCACTGACTTCGTGGTCTACCCGCCCGAGAAGCGCCCCGCGCCCGCCGGCGGGGTCAGGGTGTTCTTCGACTTCGACAATGACGACGACAAGGACTTCCTGCAAAGCAACCAGAACAACCATTTCCCGGACATCGTATCGCCCTTTGGCTATGCGCAGCTGCTGCTGGAGCATGCCGAGGGCCTGCTTTGCCGTGCCGCGTCGCCCGCCGACGCCGAGGTGATCGTCTATTCGCGCGCCGCCGCCGGCGGCAGCGCCGCGGCGATTGCGGAGGCCGTCAGGCAGCGCCAGGTGCCGCTGCTCATCTTCGGCGCCGTCCCGGACCAGGAGGTGTCGGCGTTGTCGCCGCTGGCGCTGTCCGCCCGCAAATACACCGCGATGCCGGAGCGCGCCAGCGTGGACGGCAAGTCCCTCCCCGTCTATTTTGACGCGAAGCTGCTGCGCGGCCGGGTCCTCCTGGACTCCGGCACCGGCAACCCCCTGATCGCGCAGGATGGCGCGGTGACGCATTACGCCTTCGGCATCGGCAACCAGCTGGGGAGCCGTTCGGATGTCTTCCACGACCGCGGGCTGCTGGAGCAGCTGCTTCGCGCCGCCGGGAGGGACACCGCGCCGCTGGCCGAACGCGAGGCGGCGGTGATCGCCCGGCGGCAGGCCGCTGACGCGGCGCTGATCGCCGGCGCGCTGGCGGACGCCGGCGAAGACGGCGGCGCACTGCCCTGGCGGGTCGGCGCCTCAAAGGACAACGTCGGGCGCTTCGGCTGGGCGGTCGGCGAGGGGCTGCCATTCGGCGCCCTCTCCAAGGATCTGACCATCTCCAGCGGCAGCGCCGTCGCGCGCTTTGTGGTCGGCCAGGCCCACGAATGGCCGCTGCGCAACTGGCATCTGGAGGCGGTGTCCGGGACGGCGGAGTTGCCGGAGGGCGCCGACGAACTCACCTTCTGGAAGGGCGAGGGCGTCGTCGAGTACACCACGGACTTCTCCTTCCCGGAGGCCGAAGACGCGGATGCGCAATTCTACTTCGAGGTCCGCGATGGCATTGACGACACCGACGAAGTCACCTTCAACGGCCGGCGGATCGGCGCCACCGACGAGCGGACGCCATTCTACTGGATCGCCCCGCGGCGCTATCCCATCCCGGCGGAGCTGATCCGGCGCGACGGCGCCAACCGGCTGGTGGTGCGGGTGACCAACCTGCGCGACGGCGCCGGCTTCAGATCCCGCCCGGTGATCAGCATGAGCCGGCGCACCGCCAGCGAAATCCACGTGGCCCATGCCGACTGGATCGGCAAGACCTACCAGGTCCGCGAGCACGACTCGCCGTACGAAATGCAGTTCTCGCTGCTTTCGCCGATGGTCCGCTATGACTTCCAGGCGCAATCGCAGGCGGGGCTGTCGCTGGAGAACCTGGCGGACTATGTCGCCTGGCGCACCGCCGGCGGCTGGAAGATCACGCCGCTGGACGGCAGCGCCGCCGCGATCTACCGCCGAGGCGGCGACGACGGCATGGCGGCACCCTACCTGCTGTGCTTCCGCAAGAACGCCGGCCGGCCCTTCCTCATCGTCCTCCAGCGCCATCCCGAGGCCATCACCGCATCATTCCGCGACGGCCTGGTCGAGCGCATCGAATTTTCCGCGCGGCCCGGCGCCGCCGTCGGGCAGATCCTCGCCGGATGGCCGTGGGGCGCGGTGGACGTGGACACCTCCGCCTGGCGCGACGGCATCCCCGCGGAGGTCTCCGAAAAGCTCGACCGCGACGCCGCCCGCGCCCTCGCCTGGCCGGAGGGCTGCGACGAGCTGTTCGCCATCGACCGCGCCCGCGGCCGCGTGGAGATCCTCAACCGCTTCCGCTTCCGCCAGATTGAGAACGACTGGCAGATGGCCGCCCGCAGATACGCCACGCTGCCGCCGCTGGTGGGCGAAATGCTGAAGGCCGGCAAGCTGGCCGAATGCCAGGCGCCAATCGAGGATCTGCAGTGCAGCACCACCCTCGGCGGGACCTACGGCATCCCCGGAAGCGCCATCCGCTACAGTCTGCCCCTGCCGGACGGCAAGGAGTTCTACCCCGTCCGCGTCAAGGATGACCTCCTCTATCCCGCCGGAAACGAGCACTTCACCGTCGGCGTGCAGTACTCTGCCGGCGGCGCCACGCCCTTCGAGCAGTGGACTCCCGCGGCTCCGTACGGCGGGTCGTTGCCATTCGGCAGCATCTGCCTCTTCCGCTGGCAATTCGGGCTGGCGCCGGTGCTGCAGGAGCTGCCGATGCTCAATGACGCCAACCGCATCGCCGCCTTCAACCGGCTGCGCACCCGGCATCTGGAGCCGCTGGAACTCTACCAGTACAAGAGCGTGGCCAAGTACCGCGTCGAGCCCTACAGCCAGCTGTGGTATCCCGTCGTCTTCAATGCCGTCTTCCCCAATGGCGTCAATTTCGCCCCCGGGACCGCCTCATGCGGCAACTACGGCGACGCCAACGAGGGCTATGCCCTCTGCGTGTGGATCGGCAGCATGCTCGGCGACCTGTGCGGACAGCGGGAATTCGTCAGGAGCAACTGGAATTTCTACCGCGCCGTCATGCGCTACGCCACCGTGCTGGAGGACTACGCATACATGGCCAGCACCTGCCGCGAAACCGGAATCGGCGCCTGGATCGACATGCTTGACGCCGAATTCGCCAGCATGATCGCCTACGCCCGGCTGGCGAAGCTCTCCGGCGACGACGAGACCGCCGACCTGGCGCTCTACCATGCCGCCAAGCGCGCCATTCCGACCGTCGCCCGGCTGTTCTATGCGGACTATGCCAGGAAGGTGCTTCCGGAAAGCGCCGTCGGCCAGTTCCAGGTCAATGGCTTCAGCGAGGACGGCATCAATCTGGACCGCTACCCCTCCACCAACTTCAACTTCCGCGCCGCCAACGAGCTGTTCAACTGTTCGCAGGGCACTCCCGGCGCCCTGCTGCAGCTCTACCGCCGTCATTGCGCCGCCGAGGTGACCGAGCACGTCGACCAGCGCAGCTGGCCTTCGCTTACCGGCCAGGACACCGCCTACTGGTCATACAGCTACCTCACGCCGTTCGCGCTGTTCCTCAGCGACGCCGGGCGGCTTGCCGAATACACCCGCGGCACCATCGCCAACAATCCGCCGAACTGGCGCGACTGGCCGCCGATGGACTACCTGTACGAGCTGGGCAATGTCGCCTGGCGGCTCAACGCCCAGGTGAACCTGAGCCGCGTCTGGGGACTGGAGCTGCGGCATGCGGAGTACCTGCCGCAGCGCCGTCAGCTGGTCATCCGCTGCCAGACCGCCGGACCGGACGCGGAGCTGGTCTTCGAGAGCCCGCGGCCGCCCGCCACGGCCGTCCGCAACGGCGTCCCGGTGGAGGCCGTGGCCGTACCCGGCCTCGGATACCGCCTGCCGCTTGCCGCCGGCAGCAACGAATTCACCGTCAGCTTCCAGCCATGACAATGAAAGCACCAGGAGGAACAAGGACATGACCATCCGCACCAAGAATAAATACCATAGTCCGTTCACACTGATAGAGCTGCTGGTGGTGATCGCGATCATCGCCATTTTGGCCAGCATGCTGCTGCCGGCGCTGACCAAGGCCCGCGAGAAGGCCCAGCACATCACCTGCATCAGCAACAAGAAGCAGGTCGGGATGTCGCTGTTCTTCTACACCAACGACATGGATGACTTCCTGCCCTGCGCCATGGTGAGCCCGCGGGCAGGCACTGACAGCGCCTGGTGGCATTGGAGCCAGCTGCTGGCGTGGTGCAAATACGTCGACACCGCCCGGATCTTCACCTGCCCCACGCCGCTTTGCACCAACTGGAACAGCTATTGGAACTGCCCGGAGACCGAGCTGGCGTGCCGCCAGGCCAGAAGCGGCCATCTGATGCGAAAGGACATGATCGAGACGGGTTTCTCGCATTGGCAGCTGCTGCCCTGCGGATACAACAGCCACGAGACCGGCGGCAACGATCCCTATCTCGGCGGCTCCAACCAGAAGACCCTGCTGCGGATCAGCGCCATCACCAACAGCGGCGGGATGCTGCTGGCGGCGGACGCCCAGTCCGGCCGGCTCTGCAACTCCACCTGGACCGGCGGATCGTATGTCTCGCCCAACCACCTCGGCCGGAATGCGTCGGTAATCCTCTTCGCCGACGGCCATGCCACCGGTCTGAACCGCCAGGGGGCCTTCACCAAGGACGATAATAACGGCTATTACTACGCTGGCTGGTATGCTAACGGCGGGGCACTGGGGAGATACAACATCGACAACAACGTTTGGACCTACAACGGCATGAACCGCCAGACCGGACCAGACTACGGAGATTGACCATGAATACAAGACTTTTGGCATTGGCCGCCATGGTGACGGCAGCAACAGTGTTTGGCGCAGGGACGCCCAAGAAGGGCGGCATCGCCTTCCGGTTCGACGACAACCAGCCCATCGAGAACTGGAAACGGATGGCGGCGGTATTCGAGAAGCACGGCGTGCGCTTCAGCATGGGCATCTGCCCGCTTGAGGCATCCCGCAATCCCGAATACGCCGCGTTGCTCTCCGACATGGCGAAGCGCGGCTATGAAATCATGGACCACACCCCGGAGCACACCGTGGTGAAGATGACCATGGACACCCCGGAGGCGGCGCAGCAGCTGTCGGGCGCGGATTTCGTCAATTGCGTCAAGGACCTCACGGTCTACTTCAAATTCCGCTTCAATCCCAGCCATCCATCCTGCAAGCCCTGGGTGATCGGCGTGAAAAACGGCCATGAGGTGACGATGGAGGACGGCAGCTGGAATGACTCGGATGTCAGCAGGTACGTCGTCTTCCCCGACGGGCGGATCTTCCTCTTCGCCAAGCACGGCGAAAAGCCGGTGCTGTGCAACCAGTATGGCGAGAACGACGTCCAGCTCCCCGACATGAGCGGCGTGAAGGTGACGGTTGCCAACCGCGACGCCTTTGAGATCGACGACCGGGCACTGGAGTTGCTGCTGCAGCGCAGCCGGGATCTGTTCGCCAAAATGGGCGTTCCGGCGCCGCGCACCTACGTCGTCGCCGGCGGCTGGGGGCTGTATCCATCCCCCGAGCAGCTGGAGCGCACCTGCGGACGGAAATTCGGCTATGCCTCCGGGACCGCGTTCGACGCGGAATGGAGCTCCACCTACAGCGGCCGGCAGCTGGACCGCTTCGCGATGTCGGCCTACTGGAACTCGCTGGAGAGCTTCACCGTCGAACAGGAAAAGAAGCTCTTCGCCGACCTGCTTGCCAAGAACTACGTCATCCCGGTGATCAGCCACATGTGGCTGCACGGAGTGAACAATGACTTCAATGAGCTGCTGCGCCGCAACGACGAGTTCCTGGCCTGGGTCAAGGAAAAGGGCATCCTGGTGAAGAACCATGCGGAGTGGGCGGACACCCTCTATGGCAATCCTGCGGATCCGCAGTATAATATCTTCCCGTCGCTGGCGTGCGACCTCAATGACGACCAGATCCCGGACGGGTACGACATCAAGGGCGGCACCCCGGTCAAGGACGGCGTGATCAGCGGAAAGGGCGAGCTGTTCTACATCAGTTCCCTGAGCGGCTTTTCCGCCGGTCGCAACATCCTGCGCGTCGAGGGCCGGTCGCTGAATGAAAAGCCATCCAAGCTGATCATCGCCTTCCACCTCTGCGCGCGCGATTCGAAGAATGCGCGTGAAGACCGCGTGATCGCCATCGAGCTGCCGGCGGCGCCGGATTTCGCCAGCCTGGAAAAGGAGATCGTGATTCCGGAATGGGTGGCAGGATCCCATGTCACCTGCATCATCGACGGCGAGGGCCAGCTGCGGAACATCTCGCTGGCGGCCGCCCCCGAAGTCAAGTAGCCGGCCGCCACCGCCATCCCCATCAAAAGAAAACATCCAACCTAAAGCTATGATCAGCAGATTCATAATGGCAGTCGGCGCATTGTCGATGACAGTGGCCTTCATGGCATTCGCCGAAAACCTCGCATTCATCGGCACCACCGACAAGAATCCATTGCTCTACGACTGCAATGAAAAAATGACCTTCACCGTGACGCTGGTGGATCGGGACAACAACAACCTCCCGGTGCCGGGGCGCACGCTCAGATGGCAGCGCAATGGAGATGACGGCAAGACCGAAAGCGGGACTGCGTCATCCGACTCGCCGCTGGTTGTGAGCACCTCCATTGACCGTCCCGGCTTTGTGCGGCTCACCGTCAATGTCCTCGGACAGGACGGCGAGGCCGTCAAGGGCGATGATCACAAGTTCGACGGCGGCGCCGGCGCAAACGTGGACCAGATCGAGGGCGAGCCGCTGCCTGATGGCTTCAACGAGTTCTGGGACCGCGAGGTGGAAAAGCTCTACGCCACGCCCTACCAGGTGAAGCTGACGCCGGTCGATTGGCCCAGCCAGGGGATCAAGGTGTCGAAATTCGAGATCACCACCTACCCGGGCGAGGCGCCCGCCACCGGTCTTATCGGCATGATGGAGGGTTCGGCGCCGAAGAGCCTCGACCTGCATGTCGATGCCGTTGGCTATGGCTTCGGGCGCTACTGGGTGAACGACAACCAGATCCGGAAAGGGAAGATCTTTGTCACCGTAGCACGGCAGGGCGAGGATCCCATCCGCGAGGACGAATACTACGCCAAGCTGCAGCAGAACGAGCTGAAGGGCTTCTGCTTCCGCCATAACGACGATCTGCGTAAGAACGACTTCTACAAGATGCTGATCCGCGACCTGCGCGCCTTGCAGTATGTCAAGACCCTCCCGGAATGGAACGGCGGCAAGCTCACCGTCTCCGGCGGTTCAATGGGCGGCTTCCAGGCCATCGGGATGGCGGCGCTGGACCACGACGTCACCGGCTGCCACGCGGAGGTGACGTGGATGTGCGACCTATCCGGAGCCGCGAAGCATAACCGCATGGGCGGCTGGCGCCCCGGCTCGACGGAGGTGCTGCGCTTCTTTGATTCCGTCAATTTGGCGACCCGGGTGAAATGCCCGGTATCCATGCGCATCGGCCTGGGCGACTATGTCTGCCCGCCTTCCGGCGAGATGGTGCTGTTCCATCGTCTCAAGGTCCCCAAGGCCCTCAGTGCCATGCAAAACCGCGGCCATGGCGGGCCCTTCGGCCCCAATCCGGAAGAATTCCACTACACCGACCGCATCCGGTAACGCCGTGATGGTGGCGGGAGGCAGCCGCAAGGCGGGTGCCTCCCGCTTTTGCGTTTGCCCCGGGAGGGATTTGGCGATGACGGGGAAGAATTCTGTGCCTGTCCAGTTCCCGCCGGCGTCATTCCCTTTTCCGGAGTGACGCGGCGGAAGGGAGGGACGCGAAACTGCCATGGTTTTGCGGGCTGCCGCGCCAGCCGCGAATGGACGGTGGCCCCGAGCCGGCGCCCTCCAGGTGAAACATGCCGGAGAACAATCTGCATCTATACGGCCTGCAGGTCCTATGCCACTGCGGGAGCGGCGCATACGGCGATGTCTACTACTGCCAGGATGCCTCGGGGAAGCGCGTTGCCTTGAAGGTGATCTCCAAGGACAGGATCGGCTCGGGATGGCGACGCGAACTGAAGGGCATTGCGAGCTACCGCCGTTTTGCCGAGAACAGCCCGCTGCTGCTGAACTTGTTCCATGTCGGCGAGGACGAGTCCAGCTTCTATTATACGATGGAGCCTGCCGACGCCGTCGCCAACGTGGGGAAATACCTCCCGGATTCGCTGGCCTGGCGCCTGTCGGCCGGCGCCCTGCCGCCGGAGAGCCTGATCCCGGTCCTCCGGGGCATATTGTCGGCCATCCGGATCCTGCACGAGGCGGGCTTTGCCCACCGGGACATCAAGCCGGAGAACATCCTGTTCATCGATGGCAAGCCCAAGCTGGCGGATCTGGGGCTGCTGGCGCCGTTGTCCGGCACGATGACCCAGCTGGCGGGGACCCTGGATTTTCTGCCGCCCGAGGAGCGCACCGGAGAGCCTTCGCCGGACACGCGGGACTGCCGCCAGCGCAACGACCTGTACGCCTTCGGCAAAATCATCTACTGTTGCATGACAGGCAACGGCGCAGACCAGTTTCCGTCCCTGCCGCGGGATTTCCCCCTGACTTTGCAGAACCGGCTGTTCTTCCGGATGGCCATAAGGCTGTGCGACAAGGAGCCGCTCAGGCGGCTGTCGATGCTGCCGGAGGTGGCCGCCGTCTTCGACGACACGGTGCGGATGTGCCAATATGGCGAGACGATCCCCGACAAATTGCGCCATGCAGGTTCGCTCCTGTGGCGGAACGCCGTATGCACCGCTTCCCATCTGTCCAGGGCTGTCATCCGGCACTGGCTGCTGTCGCTGCTTTGCCTTGCCGCGCTTGGCGTCGGCGCTTGGCATGTCTGGCCGCGCCAGCCATACGACATTGCCAGGGAGCAGACCAAGCTGTACCGCCACGAGGGCACGGGCGTTGAAATGAGGATCCCGATGGAATGGGAGGTGCTCTCCAGCCAGACGGCGAAGGCGTTGATGGAGGAGCAGGACGACAAGGAGTTGTCCGAACTGGAGAAGAAGCGGAAGGGCTTTTTTGTCCAGCTTCTGGAATTTGGCTGCGATTATATTTTCTGCGACTATGACGAGCAGCACCAGGACAACATCACCGTCCAGACAATCCCGTTGCCAGGCGAGGAGATGATGAAGATCCCGGATGACGATCTTCGGGTCTCCATGCAGCAGCTGTACAGGGGGGATCTTGGCTTTGACACGAAGGTGTATGATTTCAGGCGGCTGACGCTTGCGGGGCATCCCTGCATATACATCGACCTGTCCCATATCCCCGGCACCCGGATCAACAACTACATGTTCCCCCTCAATGACCAATGCCTGGCAATTGCGCTTACCGCCCGCAGCGAGACCTTCTTTGAGCGCCGGGAGCAATTCCTGTCCATCCTTTCCACCCTGAAATTCAAGGACGCCGCGCCTGCGGAGGCCGTGGACGGCCTGGCGGCGGCGCCAGTGGCCGATCCGGCACATCATGCGGAGGGCGGCGGACAGGGTGCGGGCGATGGAAGCCCACCCGCAGAGGAAAACGCAACCATTCCCCCCGGCGCCGTGAAGTTCGGTGATCCCACGTCAAAATGAGGAATTTTGAGGGAGCGCACCGGGGGTGCGCGACCGGAAAATGACGAAGTCATGTCGCCAAAGAACCAGCTTCACGGATTCAGGTTCCATACCAATGACACAACGGCCTAAAATCACCATAGACGTAATCGGTCAGCTTGGCCAGACGCCATGCCACCACGGACACCGCCCGGGGCAGTCATTCGACTTCGACACGGATCGCGGCAGGATCTGCCCGATGGCGGTGCATTGCGGCTTCCCCTTCATCGACATCCTGCGCTACGGCGGAGCGATCCCGGGCCTACCGCCCGGACAGGCGCGGTTCTGCTGTTCCGATGCGGACACGGCGATGGTGTTCCGCGTGACGGCGACGCCGGCAAAGGAATGATCCGTCCCCGGGGCCGCCGGATGCCTGGTTCAAGGAAAATACCCCATCCGCAATGAAAACGTTTTTTTGTTGATGAGACGGTGATTCCGGTGGATGACGGTGGCGTCCAGGTGGAGCCTCCGCCATCACGATCCCTGATTCCGCGCTTCGGGCACGCCGGGGGCTGACTGCTGTCCTCCAGGACATGCATGGCCGCCGGCGGGGAAAAATGTGGCGGCACCGCCGATCCGATGTCCCTTGGCGGAGCTACATTATACGGCAGTTGCGCGCCAGGCGGCAGCCACCACCATGACAGACAGGACATTGCCAATTTTATTGACGATCCGCAGGAAATTGCCGGAGTTGTCCGGGAATTTCCGTTCCATTGCGGAGCAGATACTGGAGAAGCCGGAGAATGTGCTCAATGAGCGCGTGAGCGCCCTTGCCAAACGGAGCCACTGCGATGCCGCGCAGGTGATCCGGCTATGCAAGAAGCTGGGCTTTGACGGCTTCTCCAGCTTCAAGTCCCATGTCACCCGGGAGTTGCTGAATCAGCGCCGGACGCTGGACAGCCAGATTCCATCACCCCAAAGCACCTTCGAACAGCTCAAGGCGAAGTTTGCGGAGGATTTTTCACGCACAGTCAACGACACGCTCAATGAAATCGACGAGGCGACGATGATGGCCGCGGTGGCGAAAATCCGCGCCGCCCGGCAGATTCTGATTGCCGGATTCGGGTCATCGGGGCTGGCGGCGCGGGATCTGCAGACCAAGCTGCTTCGCCTTGGCTTCAATGCGCTGTTCCTGGATGACGCTGAAAATCTGCGGCAGATGTGCGCCGCGCTCTCAAAAGGGAGCCTGCTGATTGCATTCTCCTTTGGCGGGAGCACCAGATACCTGATTGACAGCACGCAGCTGGCACGCAAAGGCGGCGCCGCAATCATCGGCTTCACCAATTATCCGGATTCGCCGCTGGCGGCGGCCTCAGACTTGACTTTGCTGACCACCGCCGATGAACAGCAGCTGCGCCTGGGGGCGATGGCCTCGATAATCTCCCAGCATGTGGCCATCGATGTGCTGGTCTCGCTGCTGGCGATGCAGGACGGGGAAAAGGCCCGCGAACGCATCCTCAACATCTATCAGAAGTCGGCGGACAAGACGCTGAACTGAATCCCAGTGGCATGGCATCATGCGCCGCCCCGGGGGAAAAACGGGACGGGAAAAACGCCACGGCGGACGCGATTGGCCATTGTGAACGGCCCGATGCGGCCCTTTGGGAAAAGCCCAATGGCGCATCCCGGGCGGCAGATTGCGCAAAAAATATTTTTTCAGCTCCACGGGAGGCGAATGGATGGCCTGTCGCTGGCATTTCAATAAAAGTGAATTATAATATGCATATCGTCAAAAAAATTGATTCACCAGCGAAAAGCCACCATGAGTTTCATGTTCAAGCCATACCGGTTCACCGACCCCGAGGCAGTGAACCGTCCGGTCCTTCCCGAAGACATTTCCTCTGGCGTAGTTGTCGGCAATGACGCGGTTGCGTCGCGTCTTGTTTCCCTGGCGCCGGAGCACGGCGCGATAATTCTTGACGGCTATGTCGGCGCCGGGAGCGCCGAGCTGGCGCAGCGCATTGCCGCATCCGCCGGCGGCCGCAGCGTCAAGCTGGTCGATGTCTCGGCAGCCTACAAGAGTTCCGCCGAACTGGAGGCGATGCTGGCGGACAGCCTGCCGGAGGACCGGGTGATCGACCCGATTCTGCTGTTCGGCAAGTCGGTTCACCGCGAACCGGAGAGCCTCCTTGACCTGGCCGCATCCGAGGCGCTGTCTGCGCAGCTCGTCCAATGGCGCAGTCACTTCTCGCTAGTGGTGCTGCATGGCTTTGGCGCCGCCTTGCCGCTTTTCCGCGCGGCGGATGACATTGCGCTCTTCCTGGATGTGACGCCGTTGGAGGCAACGCTGCGGATTCGCGCGCACCAGACCGTCAATTTTGGCGACACTGCGCGGCGTCCGCTGCCAGCCATCTTCCGCCGGATGTACTACTACGACTACGAGATCGCGATGCTCCACCGCCAGCGGCTGATCATGCATGACGCAATCGACTACTATGTCGACGACAGCATCGGCGACTGCATCAAGATGATTCCGCTGGCGGCCCTGAAGCGGCTCTTTGGCATCCAGCTGCGGTCGCCGTTCCGCTGCACGCCAGTCTACCTGGAGGGCGTGTGGGGCGGCACATTTGTCAAGAAGTTGCGCCATCTGCCGGATGACATGCGCAATTGCGCGTGGGTCTTCGACATGATCCCCAACGAGGTGAGCCTGCAGATCAAAGTCGGCGGCACCACCTTCAACATCCCCTTCTCGACCTTCTTCAAGCAGGAGGCGGAAAAGCTGATGGGACACCAGAGCGTGTCGCGCTTCGGCCGGGTCTTCCCGATCCGCTTCAACTACGACGACACCTACGGCGGAAGCGGCAACATGTCGATCCAGGTGCATCCGCCGAAGGAGTACAGCAACGGTCATTTTGGCGAGCCGTTCCAGCAGGACGAGAGCTACTACTGCGTCAAGACCGCAGGGTCCAGGACCTACATCGGACTGCAGGATGACTGCGATGTGGATGAATTCTTCCGCTGCGTTGACCGTGCGGAGAAGGAGCACATCCCATTCGACTACGACCGTTATGTGAACAGCTTCCCCAGCGCGGAGGGCGACCAGTTCCTGCTGCCTGGCGGCACCATCCATGCCTCCGGCCGCAACCAGGTTGTGCTTGAAATCGGCAGCTATACGATCGGCAGCTACACCTTCAAGCTGTACGACTACCTGCGCCAGGATCTCGACGGCAATCCGCGCCCGATCCACTCCATCCATGGCAGGAACGTGCTGGTTGCGCAGCGCCGCCGCAGCGCAATCGACGGGGTGCTGCGGCCAAAGCCGGTGACGGTGCGCGAGGGACCGGGCTGGAAGGAGGAAATTGTCGGCGAGCACGACCTGATCTACTTCAGCCTGCGCCGTCTCTCGTTCAGCCACGATGTCTCGGATGACACCGGGGGCGAGAGATTCCACGTGCTGGTGCTGGTCCAGGGGGACGAGGCGCTGGTGTACTCGAAGCGTGATCCATCCTGCTGCTACCATGCCCGGTACATGGACATGGTGGTAGTGCCATCCTCGATGGGCGAATATGGCATCATCAACCTGGGGAATACGCCATGCATGATGACCAAGACCATGCTGAAGTAGTCCTGTCGCTGGATATCGGCGGCACCGCAATCAAATCCGCGCTGTTCGCGGACGGGAGGATGCTTTGCCGCCTGCCGCAGGTGCCAAGCAATTCGAATGGCACCGCCGGACAGATTGCCAACGCCATTTGCACCGCGATGGCCAATGCGGGCGGCTACAGTCGGCTGGCGGTCAGCATCCCCGGCCCATTCGACTATCATCGCGGCATCTTCCGCATGCGGCACAAATTCGCCGCGGCCAATGGGCGCATCTTCGCCGAATTGACGGGATGCAAGGATGCGGTGTTCGTGCATGACGCCAATGCATTCCTGCTTGGCGAGCTGGCGCATGGCGCGGCGCGCGGCGTCCGCCGTGCCGGTGGCATCACCCTGGGAACGGGCCTTGGCGCCGCATTCGCCGTGGATGGCCAGCTGCTCACCGACGACATGGGCAGCCCCGCCGGCGACGTAAGCATCTGGAATGCGCCGTTTCGTGGCGGCATCGCGGAGGATTTCGTCTCGGCCCGGTGGTTGCAGGCGCAGGATCCCACCGCCGAAGACGTCAAGGCCATCGCCCGCAAAGCCCGCGCCGGCGATGAACGCGCCCGCCGCATCTGGCGGGACTATGGCCAGGCCCTCTTTGCACTCCTGGCCGACTGGGCAAAGCGCCTGCGCCCGGATTGCATCGTCATTGGCGGCCAGATCGCACGGGATCTCGACCTCTTCGGCGCAGTCCCCGCGGGAGTGCCAGTCTGCCGTGCGCAACTTGATGGCGACGGCGCACTCTATGGCGCGTATGCCGCCAGCCAGAGGAACTGATTTTTGGAGATTCGTCCAGCCAAAAGAACAGGAGGAGCAGAATATGATGAAAAATACCATCACTGCAAGGATGGCGGCGGCTTTGGCGCTGCTGCTGTCCAGCGGGGCGTTGTTTGCCTGGGGCACGAGGTGCGACATCTCGGGCAAGAGCGGCAATGTCGAATTGACTCCGGAAGGCGAGCATGTCAAGCAGGTCTTCTGGGGCGATGAATCCGACCGCAAGTACTCGCTTTTCATGCAGAAGAAGGAGCTTCCGGAAGGCAAGCAGCGCATCACCTTCTCGTTCATTCCGCAGAAGAGCGGCCTGGTGGCCATCAACTTCAATGGCTGCTGGGCCAGGCGCGGCGGCTTCAGGAACCAGGACAAGGAGATCACCCGCGTCTCGGATTTCGCGGTCACCGGCGCCGAGCTGAAGAATGCGGATTTCAAGGAGCTGAATTCACAGGGCAAGCCGCGCAATTGGGCGCTGGGCCCGGACTGCGTCATCGAGGAAGGCGGATGCAATGTCTGGAACCTCTCTGGCGTCTCCCAGGTTGTCCGCGCGACTGCCGGGCAAAGGATTACGGTTTCATACTCGGTCGAATTCGTGGATTTCGAGCCGGCGGAAGAGTGACTTGCGGGCATCGCCGGATGGCATGATGCCGCAATCCCCGCCCATTGCCCCCAGAAAACATTTCAGAAAAGGAGAAAAGGATATGAACCCGCATTTCAGCGTCCTCCGCAGATCGTTCACCTTGATCGAGTTGCTTGTGGTCATCGCCATCATCGCGATTCTGGCGTCGATGCTGTTGCCGGCATTGAGCAAGGCGCGGGAGAGGGCGCGTTGCATCAGCTGCGTGAGCAACTGGAAGCAGAACGGCCTGGCCACGATGATGTATGTCAATGACAGCGACGACGAGATTCCGCGCAGCCAGGCAAGCACCAATGGCGCGACAGGCTACTGGTCATACCAGGTTGCGTCCTACAATGGCTGGGGCAAGGACTTCCTGAACCCCGACATATCCCCGGACCGGACGGATCGCTTCTTCGTCTCGGGCGTCTACCGCTGCCCGAGCTTCCCATTGCAGCGTTTCATGTCCGTTATCGGCAACAATGCCAATGCCCTCTATGGCGCAGTCGGCTATGGCTGGAACGTGAGAAAGCCGAACAACGCCTGGGAAAGCATGAAGATTGTCAAGATCAAGAATCCCTCGGGCAAGTATTTTGCCGGCGACGGCACTGATTTGGGGACCACCGAATGGCAATTCCGGGTATTCTCATATCCGTCAGAATGGGGTGCGATCTCCTCGCCGGTCGAGAACAACATCGGCACCCGCCACAGCGGTGCGGTCAATGTGCTGCTTGGCGACGGCCATGTGGAGACGATGAAGAAGGCGAAGCTGCTGGATCATGTCGTCAATGGGCGGACATACTACGGGTGGATGCTCGAGTGGGGATTCTAGGCCGGTGCCCGCATCGCATCAGTAATTGCATGAAGAAGATACTGCATTTGATTCTCCTGCTGTCGGGAGTGCTTGCCGGCGCCATGGAATTCCGCCATGGCGACTGGGAAATCACCATCAACGACGGCAATGGCGCCTGGGACCGGCTGTATTGGAAGGGCAGCCTGGTATGCGACAATCCGGAAGCCCGGAGCCTGCTTTGGCTGAAGCGTGAAAACGACGGCGGCAAGCTGGTGCTTCAGGATGCGGCCATGGATGAGGATGCCGGGGTCCTGTCCGTCGTCACGCGCCAGGGCGACTGGGAATTCCACGAGAGGCTGGCCTTCGGCAAGGATGAGCTGCGGCGGCAGTACTCGGTCGTGTGGCATGGCCGGAAGCCGGCGCGGATGTGGGAGCACAACACGGCATTTCCGCTGCCGCGGGTCGGCGGCTACCACCTGCCCTGCTCCATGTTCGGCGACAACCGGACCTACTACGAGGAAATAACCCAGGAGCCGGAGCATGTCGATCCGGTCAGCGGCCCAATGTCGTCGATCACCGCGGGAGTCACGCTCAAAGGCTCGATGGACCACCCCGGCTTTGTCTTTCTCCAGCCGTCCGCGGATTACGCCGTGACCTTGATTGCCAATCCCGCGGCCCTGCCCGGCCGTGCATTTCTCAAGGGATTGCAGAAGGAAGTCCTTTGCGAGTTCTACACTGCCAGCTGCGGCTGGGCGCTGCCGGGCGAGGCGCAGCGCTTCCCGGAATTCCGCCTGGTCGTCACGCCGGGGACAATCGCGGAGGCGATGAGGCGCGTCCCGCACGAATACTATCGTGAAACGGGGATGGTCCCGCCCGCCGACCGCGAAAACTGGCTGCTGGACGCATCGATCTATGAGCTTGAACTGGGAAGCCACGGCGGCGCGCTCAACGCCGCGCAGAAACGCCTGCCGCATATCAAGGCGCGGGGCTTCAACACGCTGTGGGTGCAGCCGATTGAGTATCTGGGATGCTACAACCCCGAGGACTACTTCAAGATCCGCCAGGCTGTCGGCGCCGAGGATGAATACCGCAAGTTCATCGCGGATGCGCATGCACTGGGACTGCGGGTGCTGCAGGACATTGTGCCGCACGGGACCTTTCCGCGCTTTGCCGAAAACCGCGGCGTGAGCCCGTTCACGGTCTCGATCAATGAAGATGGCCAGTGCGTGCCGGCGATGTGCTTTGACTACAGCTCGCCGGAGTGGCGCGAGTACTTCTATTCGGTTGTCGCCCACTGGATGAAGTTCGGCGTCGATGGCTTCCGCGTCGATCAATGCGGGGTGTCGCCCCCGAATTGGCGGCTGCCGGATTTCCCGGCCGAGGCGCCCAAGGCCTTCCGCAAGGAGTACTGGGATCGGGCGGTCGCGGAAAACGGCGGGAAACTGCCGCCAATCGAAGGCGCGCGCGCCGACGAGTCGCTGCGAATCGGTCCGATGAAGCTGACTGGCGGCATTCGCAAAACCGCGCGCAGCTGCAAGGCCGACGCCGCAATCCTGGGCGAGGGCGGGAACTATATGCAGCCCTATTGCGACGTGGTCGTGGACATGCCCATCCGCCATGCCATCCTCAAGATGCTCTTCTTCCCACCGGAGGAGTACACGCGGCGCTATTTGCAGACCATGGAGGAAAAGTACTGGATGGATCCGCCGGACATCCGCCGCGTCAGCCTCTATGAAATCCATGACAATGATTTCCGCGCGGCCCAGATCCTGGGCGAGGCGCCGTCGCAGGCCCTGCGCTGCACCTGGTTCTGGAACCGCGGCGTGCCAATGGTCATGGATGGCCGCGACATCGGCCAGGGCGTGCTGCTGAAGCATCTCAACGCATTGCGCGCCAATCTGGAGGAGCTGCGCCGCGGCGACATCGATTTCGCCGCCGTCAAGAGCACGCCGCAGCTCTTTGCGCCATTGCGGGCCATGCCGGGCGGAAGCTCGATTTGCGTCACCAGCTTCTATCCGGACGCCGTCGAGGCGACGCTTGAGATTCCGACCGCGCGCCTCGGCCTGCCCGCCGGAAGCGCGACGGTGCTCTACGACGCATTCAACGGCAGGAAGCTTGGCGAGGGCAGGCTGGAGGAGTTCGCCACCGTCAAGCTGCATCTTGCCCCATACGGTTCGGCGGTGTTGGCCTTCCGGCCAGCCGGCACCCCATGCCCAATGACGGCAAATGAGGCCATGCCGCCGCGCGAAGCCGTCCCCGCGGCCATCCCGCTCACCGTCGCCGACGGCGCGGAATGCATCGAGGTCAATGGCGCATATCCGCTGAAGATCTCCCGCAGGAACGGCATGATTGCCAGCTATGGCGGCCTGGTCGGCGGGTCGGACATCCTCTCGGATGCGGCAATTCCGCCAATGACACCGCAGTTCACGGTCACGCGGGCGGAGGATGGCGCATCGGTGCGCATCCAGGCCGATTTTGGCCAGGTTTTCACCCTGGTCTACACGGCGCATGCGCAGTCATTGCATGTCAAGGGCGTTCTCAAGCGGCATGCGCGGGACAGCCGCTACGCCTTCGTGGTCAATGCCGCGGCCACGCGCCGATGGCAGCTGTTTGGCGCCGACGGCATTCGCGATGACTTCATCGACCCCGCGCAAGTCGAAATCGGCAATCTCGGCAGCCTCAACGGCATGTTCCGCGAACACCTGCTCGGGCCGGTGATCCACCGGACGCTTTCCATGCCGCTCAATCCCGCCTTCCCCGTGGTCCGCCTGCTCGACGGGGATGGCAACGGAATGGAAATCGTCCAGAATGACCCGTTTGACCGCAATTACGACGAGCTGATGCTGATGAACCAATGCAATGGCGTCGCCGGACTCCATGCGGCCTTCTTCTGGAATCAGCCATCGCCATTGAGCACCGCCGACGATCGTCCGCGCTCCTTTGAGTTCACGATTCGTCCGGCCGGCAATGATCGCCCGCAAGGCGCCGTCAATGCCGGCCTCCAGGGCGTGAAGCTCCGCTTCTGCGCACTGAATTGGGATGTCAGCAATGGACGCATCGGCGTGCGCCTCGGCAAAAACGGCGGAGTCGTGAAGGCGATGCTTGACGCCAATGGGCAAGCCGCGCGGGACATAAACCAGGATGTCGTCGCCGACAACTTCACCGCCGCGATGCGCCACGGCGGCGGCCATGCGGCCTTCGACATGGAGACGCAATGCCGGATCCTGCGTACCGACGATGGCGTGGAATTGCAATTCCTCTCGTGGCTGCGCAATTTCGCCAACCACGGCGCCATCCAACCGCCGGTGTGGACACGCATGAGCTACCGCCTGGACGCCGCCGGCGACCGCCTGGAGTGCGACTACGGTGTCTTTGTGACCAAATTCCCCGCCGGGAATGACGCCTCGCTCTATTGGCGTGCGGACACGCCGGACGGCGTGCTGACCATCCCGGTGACGCGCGAGGCCGCCAATGCGCATCTCCGCCAATGGCTGAATTACTCGGTGGATTTCACGTCCACGGGCGTGGAGCAGCTCCCGTCGCCGCGCCAGAGGCTGGTGGAGCGCAGCTACCCGCAGATGATGGAATGGCGCATCCGCTCCTGGTGCACCCAGCGTGACTTCCTGGCGCGCCTGACGACTGACATGCCGGAAAGCTGGGGCTTCAGATACATCACCGACTACCGGATCTTCCCGGTCGGCGACAGGATTGTCTACGAATTCACGCTGCCGGTGATGTGGCCGCATACCGTCAAGCCCGTCCATCTGAAGCCGGGGCGCTATCGCTGCGCCACGCGCATCCGCACCTTCGGCGTCAAGAAGACCGGCGCGCCGGGCACGCTGCGCTTCAAGCTCTCGTACATCGATGCCAGGGGCGAAAAGGTGACCATCGACAAGGGTCATGTCATCCCCGACGGCGACACCGGCTGGCAGGCCATGGTCACGGACTTCGAGATCCCGGAGGGGATTTCCTCCGGCGAGTTCACGACCCTGGCCTACAAGGTCTTTGGCCAGGGCAAGGTCCAATTCGAGGAGCCGGTCCTGGAGTATCTGGGATCATCAAAATAGCTGCAAGCCATGAAGACGACATTGGATTTCTTCCCGGTGGGGACTACCTTCGCCCCGGTTGGCAAGGCGACTGAAGTGCCGGTCGGGGAATGGGAAAAGGACATCTGCACCATGAAGGCGCTGGGGCTGAACATCTACCGCATGTTCATCGCCTGGGACCGCATCGAAGGCAAGCGCGGCCAATACGATTTTTCCAAGCCCGACCAGTCCTTCCGCCTGGCGGAAAAATACGGCATCAAGGTGATCGTGATGGTCGGCGGCAGCGGCGCGTCCTTTCCCGGGGTTTACGCGCCACGATGGCTCCATCGCGACCTGGATGTGACCCTGCGCCGCAAGCGGCCGACGCCCGGGAACGAGCTGCAGGCCACCAACTTCCGGCTGTGCTATGACGACCCGGTTTTGCTTCGGGAGATGGAGAAATTCGTCCGGCTGGTGGTCAGGCGCTACCAGGACAGTCCGGCGCTGGCGGCCTGGGCGCCCTGCAACGAAATCGGCGAGCTGGTGGAGTGCTGGTGCCCGCATACGCTGGCGCAATACCGCGACTTCCTGAAGCGCAAATACGGCACCGTGGAGGCGCTCTCCAATGCCTGGAGCAGCGAGAACCCGATGGATTTTGCCGATTGGTCGGAGGCATTTCCGGCGACCTCCGCCGGCTTCAAGGAGGGCGGCTATCAGATGTTCCTGGATTACCGCGAATTCCAGGAACACAATCGCGACGCCATCTTCAACCATGTCTCCGACTGGATCAAATCGGAGGATCCGCGCCACCCGGTAGTCGTGCATTACGCCGGCGCCATCTTCTCGGAGATCGGCTGCCGCGGCGACATTGCCGCGGCCTCGACATACGTCTACTTTGAAAAAAGCAATGAGCGCTATGACATGCCCGCCGCCGAACTGAACAGGGAATGGAATTACGCAAGTGCGCTCTTCCAGCTCAATGACGCCTCCTGGCGGGACGACCGCGATGGCTTCTGGCAGCTTGAATCCGAGGGCGGCCCGACCTACTGGGTGCATGACATGATGCCAAGATCGCTTGACGCCCACCGCATGAATGCCCGCGACATGCTCTTTGTCTCGCATGGCGCACGCTGCGTCATGCGCTGGATGTACCGCTCACGCCAGACCGATTCGCAGGCCGGTGAATTCAACCTCGTCGGCTGGGATGGCTCCGTGCTGGATCGGTCGCGGCAGTTCGGAGAGCTGGCAAAGGTGCTCAATGAGCATAAGGATGTGTTCCTGACGCACATGGCCGAGCCGTATCAGGTGGCGATGCTCCACCGCGACTGGGAAGCATACTGGCGGTGGCAAATGGAGAATGTCGACCGCTATTGGAAGAGCTACCCGCGGCTTTATTCCGCACTCTGCGACGCCGGCGTGCGCCCGAAGCTGCTGGCCGGAAGCCAGCTCACCGACGCGGCGCTATCCGGCGTGAAACTGCTGATCATCCCCTTCCGTCCCTGGCTCAGCCGACAGATGGCCGAGGCGATCAGGCGCTTTGTCGCACGCGGCGGACGGCTGGTCGCCGAGTCGCCATTCGCCATCAAGGACATGGGCGGCGTCCATTGCCTGCTCACGCCGGGCTTTGGACTCAATGAACTCTTCGGTTGCCGAATTGTCGATATGGACAAGGTCCGTGACGGCAAATGCGGAAATCTGCCGTGCATGGATTTCGAGGCAGTCATCACGCCTGACGGCTGCACGGTGGAATCGCGCTTCGCCAATGGCCATCCATCCGTCATCACCAACAACTGGCGGGATGGCGCGGCACGCCTCTACGCGTCGCTGGTTTTCGAACGTTGCACCGGGGAAAACGAGCCGCTGTACCGCCGGGAGCTGTCGGAAATCTTCAAGTGGGCGGCAGTCACGCCGCAATACCATCTTGATGAAATTGGCGACGATGAACGCCAGGCGCTGTCGGTCAATCCGCGACGGCTGCCTGATGGCCGGAAGCTGCTCTTTGTCGTCAATGCCGGCCAGAAGGCGCTGTCATGCCGCATTGCGGCCGCGGGCGACCCGCATTTCCGCGTGCTTTGCGCCGAGCGGGACAGCACCTGCGACCAGGGCCATTGCGCACTTGCACCATCCGGATGGGTCGTCCTGATCGAAGACCAGTGACCCGTGCCACGGAAAACACGGAAAACACGGAAAACACGGATATGAATACGGATTTGCGACACGCCACGCTTGGCGCGCTGGCGGTGCTTTGTCTCGGCATTGCCGCCGAAGCCATCACTTTGCCGTCCTATTTTGCCGACGGGATGATGTTGCAGCGCAACGCCGTGATTCCGGTTGCGGGCAAATGCCGGCCTGGCGAGGCAGTCGTGCTGGAATTTGATGGCAGGCGCTGCGACGCCGTCGCCGATGCACAAGGCGCATTCCGGATTGAGCTGCCTCCCCTGGATGCATGCGCGACGCCGAAGCGGATGAGGATTGCCGCGCCATCCGGCTCACTTGAGATCAACGACATCCTGGTCGGTGATCTCTGGCTGTGCTGCGGACAGTCCAACATGGAATTCCGGCTGTCCCAAAGCGAAGGCGGAATGGCGGCGGCGGCGACGGCCTCCCCGCAATTGCGGATATTGGACATCAAGCGCGCAACCGCCGGGCAAATGCTGGATGCCGGCGCGATGGAGTGGATCGCCGGCGGCGCGAAGCCGGAAAACACCTCCGGAGTTGGATTCTTCTTCGCGGCCGCATTGCAGCGTTCGCAGAACCTCCCCATCGGCATCGCGGTCGCGGCAGTCGGCTCGACCGGCGTCGCGGAATGGACGCTGCCTGGCGGCGGATATGCCAACGCGATGCTGGCAACGCTGCGTGGCTTCCCGATGGCGGGCGTCGTCTACTACCAGGGGGAAAGCGATATTTGCGAAGTGGATCAATACTGCGGGAGGCTGGCAAAATGCATCGATGGCCTCAAGCGGAATCTGACCTTTGCCAATGGCCCATTCAAATTCATCCTGGTGCAGATCGCGCCATTTGGCTACGATGCCGCGCGGGCGGCAAAATTGCCGCTGATGCAATGCGAACAGGAGCGCTTTGCGCGTGCCAATGGCTATCCGTGGGCAGTCATCAGCGACGCCGGCGAATTCGGCAATATCCATCCGGCTGACAAGAGGACGGTCGGCGAACGCCTGGCACGCCTGGCTGAAATCTGCTACTATCAGCCTGGCGCCGGACGCCATGGAACGCCGTATCTTGAAAAGTGCGAGGCCGATGGCGATGCATTGCTGCTCACTTTTGCGGAGGTGTCCGCCTGGACGGTGAAGAATCCCAGGCTGCCGGGATTCGAAGTCGCCGGCGAAGATGGACGCTATCAGAAGGCGGCCGCCGAGCCATTGCCCAATGGACAGCTCCGCGTGCGGTCGCCGCAGGTCCCCAAGCCGCAAAGCGTGCGCTACCTATGGAAGGCGCATTACAAGGCCGCGCTCTTCAATGAGGAGGGGCTGCCACCGGGATGCTTCAAGGCCAAACTGGCGGAATGATCCTGCCGGCCAGGCCAGTTTTTCCCCCGGCAAATGGCACGGCGGCATCCCGTGCTTGCGGTTCATGCGTTAATCGTCCGGGAGATCACCTCGTCCTGGACCTTCTTGTCCAATGAAGTGAATTTCGCGCTGTATCCGGCCACGCGCACCATCAATCCGGAAAACAGCTCCGGATGCGACTGCGCCTCCAGCAGAATCGCGGCATCCGCCAAGGTGATCTGCAGCTGCGGACCGCCCTCGGCGAAGTAAGCCGCAATCAAGGCCGCCAGCCGATCCTCGCCGGCGTCCAGAATCCCCGGATCGAAGCGGACATTCACCGTGGTCGAAGTCGGCAGCAGGACACAGGGCAGCGACGCCACCGAATTCAGCATCGCGGTCACTCCGGAACGGTCGCGACCCGGCGCTGGACCCAGACTTCCGGCGAAGGCTTCGCCTGCCTTGCGGCCGTCCGGAGTCGCACCGGTCGCCGCACCGAAGACCGCGTGGGCGTTCTCATATCCGGCCAGCGTACCCAAGGTATAACAGCCGCCCCGGAACGGCGTATGACAGGCAAATTCCGCCACCACCCATTCCAGGATCTGCGCCGCAATCGCATCCGTCTCGGGACTCTGGTTGCCGAAATGGGGAAATTCCCGCAGGAAGCGCCGGCGCAACTCTTCGCCACCGGCCCAGTCGTCGCGCAGCAAATCGCGAAGCCCCTCCCAGGAAACCAGCCGGTCGGTGAAGACCGCGCGCTCCACCGCCGCCAGCGAGTCGCTCAATTCGGCCAGTCCAATGGCATCCCAATTGCAGAAATTATAAAGCGCGCCGCCAGCCGAGATATTGCGCGCCCGGCCGATGCAATCCTCGGTGACCAGCGATGCCCCGAACCACCATGGCTGCCGGGCCCGTTCCCGGTCCACTTCATACGATGCCCGGCAAATCGCCGCCACCACCTCGCGAAGCACGCCGCGCCAAAGCCTCATCACCTCGGCCATGGAGGATGGAGCGGCGCACTTGAACACCTCGCCCGACGGCAGCGGATCCAATCCGAAAAGGCAGCGCAGCGTCTTGGGCAGATTGAATTCCCCTTCGAGGGCCCCCATCTGGGATTTTCCTGGAATCATGATCTCGTTGCAGCCCGAGGGACAGTAGTCGCGCGCATCCGCCAGCGGAATGCCGATCCGGGTCAGTGCCTCCACCACCACTTCGTCGTTGCTGAAATCCGGGCTGCCGAAGTTCTTGCGCAGCAGCCGGACCGCCCGGCGCAGGAAATCCTCCGGCATGCCGGAATGCCAGCGCACCGCAATCTGGGGGCGGATGATCGCCAGCTCCTCCGCGACCTCCAGGCACAGCCAGGAGAGGTCGTTGACTGCGTCCCTGCCTTCCGGAGTCACGCCGCCCAGCGCCAGATGAACCAACCCACTGCGTTCGTGGTCCTTGCCGTGGAATTCGAAAAATTTGATCCACAGGGCCGCCAGCAGCTCCCTGGCCTCCTCCCGGGTCAGCGCCCCGCCGGCGATGTCCTGCCGATAATAGGGTTCCAGCAACTGATCCAGCCGCCCCGGAGAATCCGGCACCAGCAGAAACACGAAATACAACAGCTGGCACGCCTGACGGAATCCCTTCGCCGGCCGAAGCGCAATCTCCCGGCAGTCAGCGGCCAGAATCTCCAGCTCCCGGCGACGCTGCGGGTCACTGCATTCCCGGGCCAAGGCCGCCGCGGCTTTGCCATAACGGCCAATCAGCAATTGCTGGGATCCGACCAGCGATCGCAGCGCTGACAGGAACTCCAATTCCTCCGGCGTTGCGCTCCCGGACAACTCCGCCAGCCGCCGCTCAATTTGCTCCGCAATGCCGCCCCAGCCATTCTCCAGTACAGCGCGATAGCCCGGAGTCTGATGATTGCCGCACCAGATGATGAAGCCGTCCTTCTCCAGCCGCTGCGACTCCTCTGAAGGAATCCAGGCCGGCTCGGGAACAAACCCCTGCCACAGCTTTTCCGCCTCGGCTTGAGGCAGGGATGGCGCCCTCCCGACGATCAACTCGTCAGGAGCGATTTGGACATCTCCCTTTTCCGCCAGCATCCGGCAGGCTTCAGCCACGCGCCGGAAGTCCGGATAGGGCGGTATTGCGGCGCCATGCGGGATGGATTCCTCCAGCACCCGTCGTTTCAGCCGCTCGATTCTCTGACTTAGCATTCCAACCCCCGAATTGATGTCTTTTTTCCGAATTCATGGCGCCTCAAGCATGCGGGGCGTCACGAACTTTCTGCTATTATATTGCATTTCTGTTTTTTCACAATATAGTATGATATTCAAATAATCATCAAAGATATGGCAATTCCTATCATGAGCCATTTTCAATGCTACTACGCACCGAAGCGTGAGAGAATCGACGCCGAGCTGGCCATTCACAGCCTGGGCATTCGGGAAACCATGCCGCCGGGGGCAATTTGCCACGGCGGAAGCGGCTTTCCTTATCTGGCGATGTTCTTCCACGACCCCGCGCAGTTGAATCCGGGCCAGGCGGATCAGCTTCCCGCCACCCGGCGTTTCATCCTCTGGGCGCCGGGGGCGCAGCATCATTACGGCAGAATGGACGGCCCATGGTGTCACTCCTGGCTGTTTTTCTCCGGCAACGCGGCAGACCGGCTGCTCAACCGCCACCACATCCCGCTGAACCGGCTGCTTGACTGCGACAGCGAGGCGCTTTTTGAAAAATATCTTTCGCTGCTATATGCCGAATCAATCGTGCGCTCGGACCCGTATGTCCAACAGGGATTGCTCGATCTGTTTTTCTATGAACTCCAACGGGTGCTGCATTCATCGGAAAAACGCATTCCGGCAGCCATGCAACGGACGGAGGAGTATATGTGGGAACACCTGTCCCAGCCCGTCACCTTGAAGGAGCTGGCCGGCAACGTCTCCCTTTCCGTACCGCGCTTCGCGGCCCTGTTCAGGCTCTGCTACGGCGATTCGCCGATGCACTCGCTGCTGGTCAAGCGGATGACGCTGGCCGCCGAACTTCTGAAGTACCGGCAAAGCAGCTGCAAGGAAATCGCGGCGCGGGTCGGCTACCCCGACCAGCTGCAATTCTCCCGCCGCTTCCGGCAATTCCACGGTGTCTCCCCGACCCAATACCGCGAAGCCATCCCGTCCGGCCAAATGACTGCGGACCTGGATCCAGGAAGCCGGTGATTTCGCGTCCGAATGGTGAATCTTGAGGGAGCATGCCGGGAGTGGAGATTCCGACGCCATGACGGCATTTCTTCTCACATTGCCGCCCCGCTGGACATTGATACCACGCCTATAAGCATCAGGATGATGCCCAGAATGATGAGGCCCACGGACCTCTTGCATTTGTCAAAGTGGCATACGGCGAAAATCAGATGGCCGATTTGCGTGAAAAAGCCCAGAAGCCCCCATGCGACGTGCTCCTTGAACTCATCAATCAGAAGCCCGATCGAGCCAATCAGATAAACGACAACGCCAATGATCAACAAAGACATATACGCCTCCTAATTTGCTGCATACCAACAAGAAAACTGCTGATTGCGAACCAAATTCCAGCCTGGTGCGGGCTTTGCCTGGTGAACTGACCGCCTCACTGCCCTTCCGATCCGCCTCATGCCGTACCCGCCTATGCATGATGGCATGGCGCCCCGCCGGCGAGGAAATCCCCGCGGCCAGCCAGACCGCACAGGAGGATATGGCGAATGGCGGCTGGCAGGCCGTGGCGGCCATTTCCGGTCTAAAAAACGCTTGCTTTTCTGTTTTTTTTAGCTTCTTTCCGTGTCTGCGTCTTTACATTACTTACAGTTTGGCGTTTTTCAAGTGGTAATGCTTGCCATTGTGCGAAATCCTGCGAGATATCCAACTTCTTTGAGGGACTTCCCCGCAAGCATCTGGACTGGATGACAACGCCAAGCCCACCCCCAAACACTTCCTTCCAGCATCCCCCATTGGCATCTGCAAGGCGCTCGGCAAGCCCCAGTTCACCGTCGCATAAGGCGCAATGCTGGCGAGGCTCGTCACCGCGTCGGAGGCGAGCCTCGCCAGCACCAGGCTCTTGCCCGCGCCTGCCGGACGACCATGCAGGGGTTGGTGTCCTTCGCGCGGAGATGCCCGTAACCACATCTACGGCTTCCAGCGGGCATGGCCTCAAGATGAATTTTTACACATTTAATTGCTTTACACTTGAAATTAAATTATTTGTGGTAAATCATGGACAGTTGCAGCCAAGGAGGTCACCCATGCCGGCACCTGCCCAGAACAAGAACCTCACCACCAGACTTGACGCCAAGGCCAAGGACGAGGCGGAACGCCTCTTCGCCAAACCTCGGCATGACGCTTTCCGCACAATGAACATCTTCCTTCACCGGGCGCTCATCGCAGGCGGTCTGCCATTCGAGGTCAGGCAGGAGCCTCCGAACGCCCCACTTGCCGCAATTGAGGATGCCGTCCGCCTCGCCAATAATCCGAACGACAAGCGATTCGCGACCGTCGATGAGCTGATGGAGGATTTAAGGAAATGAGCCACGAAGATGACAGGAAGCTCGAATAGGTTCTTAGCATACTGGTCGACGGGGGACAACTTCCGCGACGCGCAGAATCGCGCAGAAACGCGGCTCGCCGCACAGGGAACTCAGGCCCTGCCGGACAACAGCCCATGCGAGGAGAGAACGCGCAAAAAACAGGATCTTCAACAAAAATAATGGGTAGCGCCAGCGACAATGAAAAAGAAGCGCTACAGTAATGCGCAATTCCCCCCCCCCCACACAGATAGCACCCACCCTCTGAAACACGATATGGGGAGGAAGCACTTCAAGAATATATCATGATTGCGTAGTAATATTCAAACGCATGGCCGACAATGCCACAAACTCAGCCTCCTTTTCAATTCCTATAAAGCACCTTCCTAATTCAAGTGCCGCCACACCTGTAGTTGAGCTACCTGCAAACGGATCGATAACAACATCTCCTGGCTTTGAAGCGGCAAGGATTATCCGTTGAAGCAAAGCCAATGGTTTTTGTGCAGGATGATGCCCGAATTTCTTTTCTTTCCGGGATGGAGCAGGTATGCGCCAGACAGTCTTCATTTGCTTGCCGTCGTTCATTTCCTTCATCGTGGTGTAATTGAAGCAATGCTTGACCCTTTTATCCTTCTTTGCCCAGATGAGGATTTCCGTGGAGTGTGTGAAATATCTACATGACAGATTCGGTGGCGGGTTGGGCTTCTCCCAGGTCACGACATTGATGATTGAGCAGCCGAGTTCCTGCAGTATATAGCCTATTATGAAGACAGAATGTTGAGTCGCGCTTATCCAGATTGTTCCGCTGGCGGAAAGCAAGTTCAGGCATCTGCGGATCCACGAACGATGAAAAGTACAGACGTCCAGGAAGGAAACACTCTTGTCCCAAGCACCTTTGTCAACCGAAACCATTCTACCAGCGGAGCACGTTATTCCCCCATTTGAAAGAAAGTACGGAGGGTCCGAAAAAATAAGGGAAACTCTCACGCCATGTTCTATGAGTTTGTCCATCTGCTCAAAAGAATCACCATGTAGCAAGATTGCATCAGGTGTTGAGAGCGAAACAACATTCTCAGAGACAAGTGATTTGACAGTATTTATGGTCAAATTTTGCATAGCGTTCAAATAAAAACCCATTGCATGATCCCACCTTCCATATCGCGGATGTTGTAGATGTGGTCCATCGCGTCAAATGTCTCTTTTAGATTGCCCCTGGCACTTCTCCATCCAATACCGTCTGTGAACCACACAAACGCTACGTTCGGAATGGTTGCAGTCTCCATAGCAAGCGCCTTGTAGCTACGTGCAGTTTCATTGAGTTTAGAACCACCGCTTGCGTAAAAATTTGCTTCAATCAAATAGGTTGTGTTATCGGTTTTAACAACAAAATCAAAGCGCTTCTCTGTGCTTCCTTGGTTGGAAACAGCAGAAAGGTCAAGATTCCATTTTTGCTCAATCTCGTGGATATACATCTCGGAGAAATATGATGTATCCTTCTTAAAGCCAGCCGACTGAATATACCGTTCAACGAGGTTTTCCATTAGATGGCCACCTCGATTCTTGCGTCCGTTTGAGTCAAGCCCCGTCTCGACACCTGTCGCGTAGTCGACAAGATTGACGATTATGTGGTTCTGCAGCAAGTCAAAAAGACCGGTTTTTCTCATAAAAACCTTATACTCTTCAAGCGTATAGTTCATGGAGTCAAAACGAAAAATAAAAGCACCATCTTCATCAGTGGCAGATATTTCATCTGCTCTGACGGCAAGTAGAAGCGGGATGCAAGATAATACCTCTGGGTAAGCAGTTACGATCTGTTCAAAATCTCTCTCGATGTCATGGCTACCGACGAGCGAATTGAGGATGTTAAGTTTTACCTTGATTGCCCCGACATTGGCATGCACCTTGGCAAAATCAATGTAGTAGCCGTAGTCGGCAATACTGGTGCGGAAGGTTGCCAGCCATTCGTCAAAATTTCTGTTCATTGGAGCTTTGGTGTGTGAATGAGGAGTTCGCTAATTTCACCTCGACCGCTTCCATTGCTGTTTATCATACGCGTAGCACGAACACGCTCAATTGTCAATGGTGCATAGAGGTCATCAAAGAAGTTGTCGTTTGGGTTCACGTTTCTGGGATCGGAGTTGCTGACCAGAACACGCGCCCCCATCTCGGCAAGTTTGTGGACATACGTAGCCAGTTGCCTCTGGTCGTCATCATTGAAGCAATCCTCCGTATAGGAGGTAAAACTGGCTGTCTGCGTCAAAGGCCGGTACGGAGGATCGAAATAGGCAAAGGTATTTGAATCAATAAATTCCTGTGATGCCCGGTAATCTCCGCAGACTATCTCAATGTTCGCAATGGCAGCAGAGACTAGTCGCAGATTGTCGGCATCGCAGATAGGAGGAGTCTTGTAGGAGCCCATAGGTACGTTGTTCTCGCCTTTGCTGTTTACCCTATATAGCCCATTGAAGCAGGTTTTATTGAGAAATATGAACAATGCGGCAAGTTCCAAGTCCAATTGCTTTTTCTGCTTAAGCTCGTTGAAACGCTTTCGCTTATTGTAGTAGTAGGCCCTTCTGGCTTCCGTGTCAAGCGGCATAAAGGAATTGCTGTAATTCTCGAGTAGTGAAATCACATCCTCAACGCGCAACTGAACGTTCCTGTACATATTCACCAGCTCTGCATTTACGTCGCTGATAAACACTTGATCGAGTCCGTGGATAGTCCCAAGGATGTCAAGAAGAACCGCGCCGCCGCCGACAAATGGTTCGGCATACTTCCTAATGCTCGTTCCCAACCCATCCGGGTATCTCTTGCGTATTTCTCCAAGGAGCTGGCCCTTTCCACCTGCCCACTTAATGATCGGCTTGACCTTGCTGTCAGAAGTTTTTCTCGCGCTCCTGGCATCTTCCGGCTTGCCGGTATCAACTGGCAGTACCCACATATTGCCAACCATCTGCGCTCCTGGTATCCTTTGTTCAGCACATAGCACCGCTACGCGTCGCTGAGAAATGCGCCAGCGTTTACTTGCTTCTTTGGCGGACATGATTTCCATTTTCAGTTATCTCCGTTGTTGCTCGTAATAATTTATTCGCGGCTGCGAATAAATCAAGTTCAAACGATTGTTGTTATGCGTATTTCCAGTAACGAAGAATGAAAAATAGGGGCTCTTCGACGGGTTTTGGGGGTGCCTTCAAGCACGACAGCGAGAATCCACTGCGCCCATGCAGCCTCCCAATCCCATGCGTGACGACCGGTTTTATGCTCGCAATTAGGTGCGATGACGGTTTTCATGCGATGACACCTGCGGCTACCAGACATTCCTGCACGCCAAGCCTGATTTCGCGTGACAAAACAACCTCTATACGCGTGCTCCAGAAATGGCAATGGCAGGCT
Organism: uncultured Lentisphaeria bacterium; assembly: GCA_934661755.1. Classification (GTDB taxonomy): domain Bacteria; phylum Verrucomicrobiota; class Lentisphaeria; order Oligosphaerales; family Oligosphaeraceae; genus CAKUJM01. Next base: position 54,792 of record CAKUJM010000001.1, read on the forward strand.
GAATGGACATTTGCAAAAGCACCAGCTTCACGGTTGCAGGCTTATATTATCCCCATGCCCCATCCATTGACATCCTGGCCATCACGGAACCGGCGGCTGCTTGCCATCTGCTCGGCGGTCTGCGCATTGCTTCTGGTGTGGAATTTCTTCTTCCTCAGGCCGTTGCGCCGCAGTTACCACCAGTTGCGGCAGTCGGTGCAGCAAAAGGAGGCGGTTTTGGACCGGGAGGGCTGGCCGAAGGACGCGGCGGCGCTGCGGCAGCAGCTGGAGTCGGCGATGTTCGCCCTTGATGGCGACAGCGCGCAGAATCTTCCGGGTCTGAGGCAGGTCACCGACGACACCCTGGAATTGGCCACAGCCACCTTCCGGGAGCAGATTGCGGCGCGTTTCCCCGACGGCATTGCCGCGTACATCAACGGGGTCACCCGAATCGACTACAAGGTGCTTTACGACCATGTCGCCGGCGAGTTCTCCAAGCATGGCGTCACCTTGGACGCCGAATACTTCGGGCTCAGCGACGAATTGAAGGAGCCGATCTGGCGCATGATGTTCAAGCTCCTGACGGCCAATGAGCTGGTCACCCTGGCGGCCAAAAACCGCCTGGCCATTGCCAGCGACGGCAATGCCGTCGCGCGGGTGAAGGCCCGCACGCCAGTCGCGTATTCGTTGGATGGCTCCCCGGCCTCCAGGCCATACCTGATGGAATTCCCGGTGCGCCTGACTGTCGAGGGCGCATCCGCCGACTTGCTTGCCTTTGTCCGCGACCTGCAAAGCGGCGCCAGGTTCCTGCCGGTCAAGCTGATTTCCCTGCACAGCCAGCCGCCGGCGGTGCCGGACGAGGGCGGCATCTTCGGCGTCGGCAGCCTGCGTTGCACCCTGACCTGTTCGTCCTTCATCCGGTTGCCGGCGGCAAACTGATGACTGCATCCACTCCATCCATCCTCCGCAACTGGGAGCCCTGGCTTTTCATCGCCGTCCTCATCCTGCTGGCGATTGTAAGCGGCGGCAGCCGCTATCTGCCGATGCCGCAGGCGCTGCGTTTCACCAATGACGCCCAGATGCCGGCGATCCCACAGATTGTCCCATGGCGTGAACAGCCGTTGCCGTTCATCCAGCCGGACATTGCCAGCGACATTGATTCGCCGTTTGCGGTGACCTTCCATTTTCCGAAGGTTGAGCCGCAGGCGGTTGCCGACGTCCAGCCAGCGCCCCGTGACGCCGGCGATCCGCCGCCGCCGCCTCCGCCGCCGAAGCCGGCAAGGGTCGTCAAGATCGTCTACAATGGCGTCTATACCGGCGTCACCGGCGTCACGGTGGCGTTGCTGGAGCTGAGCGACAATTTCGGCTGGCGCGGCAAGGAGAACCCCCGCATCGGCGAGACCTTCCTGGGCCAGCTCGAGATCCAGGAGGTAAATCCCGACCGCGTGGTCATCAAGGCCACGGATGGCCGCCGGTGGTCGATTCTCCGCCGCGACGCGATGGAGCTGGCCATGCCCCAGCCCTGAACGATGCGTAGGTCCAGTGCGGCGTCCCGCAAACCCGCCGGGAGTCCCGCCGGCGTTCCTGCGTCAATCCGGCGAAAGATGCGATCGTGCGCATTGACCGTGCGAGGCGGCATTTTGCGTCGCACCGGCCAAAGTGGGCACGGCAATATCATGGCCCCGGGGTTGTGAAGCTGCCGATTCTGCGTCGGGATGAGGATTTTTGAGGGGGCGCACCGTGGGCGCGTGACCGAAAGGCGGCCAGACCATGGCGCAAGGAGCCAGCTTCGCGGATTCTGGATGGATTCACGGGGAGAGTGCGCGCACCAGTCCCAATCAACACCCATGCCACACCCATTCGCCATGGCGGACCTATTGCATCATCTCGTCGATCGCCATCTATTGACCGCGCAGCAGGCGGCGGTGGTGCAGCGCCGTCATCAGCGCACCGGGGTGGCCGTGGAACAGGCGGTGCTGGATCTGCAGTATTGCACCGCCGATGCGGCATACCGGGCGCTGGCCGAATGCAGCGGCATGCCGTTCTGCGATTTGGGGGCGCTGCCAGTGCCGCGCGAGGCCGGCAAGTTATTGCCATCGCGGCTGTCCACCCAATTCCATTGTGTGCCGATCTCCGTGGAAAATGGCATATTGCGGCTGGCATTCAGCCAGTTGCCGGAGGAGTCGGCCATCAATCAGCTGCGGTTGCTGGGGGTAAATTTCGAGCCGGTGCTGGCCACTCCGGAGGCCGTGGAGTCCCGCCGGCGTGCAATCTACGGCGTGGGGGTCGAGGACGCCCTCCGGATCCGCCAGCAGCGCATTGAGCGCTTCGGGCTTCAGACGCCCGCCAAGGCCATCGTCGAGGATGATGCGGAATCCGGCCAGCCCTCGGTGGCGCGGCTGGTGAATGACCTGGTTGACGAAGCCATCGACCAGCGCGCCACCGACATCCATATCGAGCCCTTCGAAAACCAGCTGCGGATCCGGCTGCGCATCGACGGCATGCTCCGGCAGATCCCGACTCCGCCGGAGCTGTCGGATCTGTCGGACGCCATTGCCGCCCGCATCAAGGTGATGGCCCAGCTCAATATCGCGGAGCGCCGCATCCCCCAGGATGGCCGGCTGCAATTCAACCATCGTGGCCGGGTGCTGAATTTGCGTCTGTCGGTCCTGCCGTCCCGCCATGGCGAGACGCTATGTCTGCGCATCCTCTCCGCCGACAGCCTCAACCTGGAGTTGTCGCATCTGGGCCTCAATGACACGCATCTGGCGTTGCTCCAGGAGCTTACGGCACGCGCCAGCGGGATGATGCTGGTGACCGGCCCGACGGGCAGCGGCAAGACCACCACCCTCTACAGCGTGCTTACCCACCTCAAGGACAGCCGTCCGGAGCTCAAGATCATCACCGTCGAGGATCCGGTGGAATACGACATCACGGGCCTCACCCAGATCCAGACCCACGCCGAAATCGGGTTGACATTCTCGGCCATCCTGCGGTCAATCCTGCGCCACGACCCTGATATCATCCTGGTCGGCGAAATCCGCGACCGCGAGACCGCCGAAATCGCCATCCAGTCGGCGATGACTGGTCACCTGGTTTTTTCCACGCTCCACACCAACGACTCCATCGGGGCAGTCAATCGGCTGATCAACATGGGTGCGGAACCGGATCTGGTCGCCAGCAGCCTCAATTGCGTCATCGCCCAGCGTCTGGTGCGGCGGCTCTGTCCGGAATGCGCACAGCCGATGGCGCTGGAGGAGCTGCCGGCGGCGACCCTGTCCGCCATCCGGCAGGCGGCGTCCAGGTCGAAGCTGCCGTCATTGCGGCTTATGCGCCATCATCCCGGCGGCTGCGCCCATTGCGGCCACACCGGATACAGCGGCCGGGTCGCAATCTACGAGTTCTTCGAGGTCACCGGCGAAATTGAGGATTTGATCGCCGGGCGTCCCAGCGACGGCGTCCTGCGCAGCGCCGCCCGCAAAGCCGGAATGCAGACCTTCCGTGAGGATGGCTGGCTCAAGGCCGCGCAGGGGCTCACTGATATCGATGAAGTACTGCGCGTGACTGCGGGGAAACACTGCTGAGCCCAGCCCCGGGAATGGCGGCTTTCATCCGGCCACCACGCCGCCGCGGATATTGAATACCCGGGAAGACGCCGGCGCTCCGGCGGGGGCCATGGTTCCGGCAAAGATCACCTGCCCCGCCGACCACAAGTGCCGCAGGAATGCATCCCTGCGGACGCGGTCGAGCTCCCCCAGCACATCGTCCACCAGCAAAGTGACGCCATGGTCGCCCAGCCGGTCGCGCATCACCCGGGTGGCCGCCAGCCGGAGGGCAAGCGACGCCGTGCGGCATTCGCCCTCCGATCCATAATTGCACAGCAGCCGTCCGTCCAGCAGGCATGACAAATCGCTGCGGTGGACGCCGAAACGGGTCGTGCGGTCACGGCAGTCGCGGTCGTAGCATCCCTGGAGGCTTTGGGCGTATTGCGCCGCAAATTCCGGTTCTTCCGGCGGCACCTCGTCCGGCAGCGGATTGCATCCCGTGAGGAATTTCACGCTCAATTGCCGTCCATCCGGGAAGAACTCCCCGGACAGCGCCGACAGCGCCGCATTGAGCTGCAACGCCAGGCGGTGGCGGGCGAATTCGATGCGGGTGGCCAGCTGGACCAGGATCCGGTCATAGGCGGTCACGGTCTCGCGCTGGTAATTCTGCGCCACCCGGAGCATCTCGTTGCGGCTCTTCAAGGCGCTGTTGCTGTCCTGCAGCGCCGACATGTATTCCGGCGACAGCTGGCACAGCGCGATATTGAGAAAGCGCCGCCGCAGTCCGGGCGCACCCTTGATAATTGACAAATCCTCGGGGATGAAGGCCGCGCATGGCAGCCGGGTGATGAAGTCGGTGGCGCGGTTCACCCGCCCGCCATTCACCACCAGCTCCCGCTGCTGTCCCTGCCGCACTCCCAGCCGGATCGGCGCACCGCCCCGGCCGTCGGAGACCTCGCCATAAATGCTGAAGCCGGAGCTGCCATGCTGCGCCAGGTGAATGAGCTGGCCGGTCCGGAAGGACCGCAGCAGCGACAGATAATAGACCGCCTCCAGGATATTGGTCTTGCCCTGGCCGTTGGCGCCAATTAGCAAATTGGCCCCCGGCGAAAAAAGAATCTCCTGGTGGGTGTAGTTGCGAAAATTGTCAAGCCGCAGCCGTTCAAGCATGATGATGCGTCGTCACCCGCGCTCCAGCGCACGGTGGGCGATGTCGGTGCGGTACTGCACGCCATCCCAGTGGATGCAATTGACCGCCCTGTAGGCATTGGCGACCGCTTCGGCGATATCCCTGCCCCGTGCGGTCACGCCCAGCACCCGGCCGCCATTGGTGACGATTTGGCCATTGCCATCCCGGCTGGTGCCGGCATGGAACACCACCGCGCCGGTCCTGGCCGCGTCATCCAGCCCGCTTATCGGCAGCCCCTTCGGATAATGTCCGGGATAGCCCTGCGAGGCCATCACCACGCAGACCGCCGGATCATCCGACCATTTCAACTCGATGGTCTCCAGCCGTCCGTCGGCAACCGCGCAAAGCGCCTCGACCAGGTCGGAATCCAGCCGCATCAGCACCGCCTGGGTCTCCGGATCGCCGAAACGGACATTGAACTCCAGCAGCTTCGGGCCGTCGGCGGTGATCATCAGCCCCGCATAGATGATGCCGCGGAAATACAGCCCGTCGGCCTGGACGCCCTTCAGGAATGGCTGAAGCACCCGGTCGTTGATCTCCCGCCACAGCTGCGCGTCCACCACCGGCGCCGGCGAATAGGCGCCCATTCCGCCGGTATTCGGCCCCCGGTCGCCGTCCAATGCCCGCTTGTGGTCCTGGCTGGAGGCCAGCGGCTTGATGCAATTGCCATCGCAGAACGCCAGGATTGACGCCTCCTCGCCCGTCAGGCACTCCTCCAGCAGCACCCGCGCGCCGGCCGATCCGAAGGCGCCGTCGAAGCACGCGCGGATCGCCGCGGCGGCCTCTTCCTGGGTGGAGGCGACAATCACCCCCTTGCCCGCCGCCAGCCCATCGGCCTTGACGACGATTGGCGCGCCCTTCTTCGCCAGGTATTCCAAAGCCGCCGGCGCATCGGTGAACACTGCGGCCTCGGCAGTCGGCAGGCCATGGCGACGCATGAAATCCTTGGCGAAGGCCTTGCTGCCCTCCAGCTGGGCGGCATGCCGGTCCGGTCCGACAATGCGCAATCCACGCCTGCGGAAGACATCGACAATCCCCTCGCAGAGCATGGCTTCCGGCCCCACCATCGTCAAGCCGACATGATGCTCCTGCGCAAAATCCGCCAGCGCCTCCGGGCTGCCGGCATCCACGCAGACCGCCTCCGGGATGCCGGGGTTCCCCGGAGCCCAATAGAGCCTGCCCGCCAGCGGGCTTTGCATCAGCTTCCAGGCGATGGCGTGCTCGCGCCCGCCGGCACCGACCAAAAGGATATCAATCTTCTCCATCATACCACCCAGGGGATTAAAAAAAACCGCCCCGGACAGGCAACCAGGCCGGACCGAGGCGGATCTGCATTGGCGTCAATTGCGCATGGCGGCTACTTCGTCTCCTCGCCAACCAGCCAGCGGACAAAACGGCGGACCTTGATCCCGGGGGCCACCTTGGCCAGGCTGGTCTTCTCGTCGTTGATCCACGGCATGTCCATCAGGCAGCATTCCTTGTACATCTTGCCCAGCTTGCCCTTGAGGATGCCTTCGATCATGTTGGCCGGCTTGCCCTTGAGCTGTTCGGCGGCAATCTCGCGCTCCTTGGCGATGACCTCCTCGGGGATGTCGGCGCTGGAGATGTAGGCCGGATTGGAGGCGCACACATGCAGCGTGATGTCGTTGAGCAGCGTGTCATCACACGCGCCCTCGACTTCCACCATCGCCGCAAACGGCTGGGCCGGATGCAGATAGAATCCAATCTTGGAATTGTCCCCCGCAACCCAGCGGATCGCGCGGCGCAAATGCATGTTCTCGCCCAGCTTGCCGATCAGCGCCTTCAGGTCGGCATCCATGTCCGCCTGGAGCTTCTCGGAGACATCGCCATCGACATCGTACTTGGCCGCCACTTCAGCGGCCTTCTTGACAAATGCCTTGAAGTCGTCGGTATTGGCCACGAAGTCAGTCTCGCTGAGACCCTCGACCAGCGCAGCCGCCTTGCCGGCGGTGGCCACGCCCCAGCGTCCCTGGGTGGCGCTGCGCCCGGCGCGCTTCTGCGCCTTGGCAATGCCGGCCTTGCGCAGATACTCGACGGCGCCTTCGACATCGCCATTGCTCTCAACGAGCGCCTTCTTGCACTCCATCATGCCGCAGCCGGTCTTCTGGCGCAGCTGCATGACCTCTTTTGCAGTAATTTCTGCCATAATTGCAACTTCCCTATGGTGAAAAATGATCTTTCGGCGAAACGCCCCGGGCTATGCCTCGGCGGCAGGCGCGGCTTCCTCCGCCGCCGGCGCCGGCGCGGCCTCTTCCGCCTTGTCGTTCCTGGCGGCCTCGGCTTCGGCCTCCGCGGCCTTGGCGGCCGCCCGGCGCTTCAGCCCCATCTCCACACCCTCCTTGACGGCGTTGGTCAGGGCGTCGGTGATGACCTTGATCGAACGCAGGGCGTCGTCATTGCCGGGGATCACATAGTCGATCGCATCCGGATTGCAGTTGGAGTCCACCAGCGCGACAATCGGGATATTGAGCTTCGCGGCCTCGTTGACGGCGATATGCTCGCGATCGACATCGATGATGACGACTGCGGCCGGCAGATCGCGCAGACTGGCGATTCCGCCCAGGGTGTTCTGCAGCTTACCCAGCTCCTTGCGCAGCCCGGCGGCTTCCTTCTTCGGCAGGCGGTCCAGCGAGCCATCGGCATCGCGGGCGATCAGCTTCTTCATGAAGGCGACGCGGGTGGAGACGACGGCGCGGTTGGTCAGGGTCCCGCCCAGCCAGCGGTCGCACATGTACGGCATGTTCACGCTTTCGGCGGCCGCCTTGACGGTCTCCTGGGCCTGGCGCTTGGCGCCGACGAAGAGGATCTGCCGCCCCTCGGAAGCAATCTTGGTGAGGAAGTCGCACGCGACCGCCAGCTGCTTCATGGTCTTGCCCAGGTCAAAAATGGTGATGCCGCTGCGGGTGCCGTAGATGTACTTCTTCATCTTCGGGTTCCAGCGACGGGTCTGATGGCCGAAATGCACGCCTGCTTCCAGCAAATCAGTGATGGTAGTCTTTGCCACGGTGACTTCTCCTTCAAGGTTGCCCGGCACTTTTCACGCAATCGAAATGCCGGTGCAGTTTGGTTTGGGTATTCCGCATCCGGAAAACGGGACGCGGGCGAATGCATAATCTAATCCGTCATGCGCGCTTTGCAACGGCTGTCAGCTCTTGAACTGCATCCGGTGGGTGAGCATCGAACGGGCGCGCTCCGCCAGATTGGAGAGATGGGCGGCAATGCGCTCGAGGTTGGCCAGCAGCTCGACATAGATGACGCCATTTTCGACATTGCAGTCGCGGGAATGCAGCCGCGCCTCGTGGTTGCCCTCGAAGCGCGCGGTCATCATCTTGATCTCGCCGCAATACTTGATCACCTTGTCGATCAGCTTCTGGTCATTGCGGGACATGCCGTCGATCAGCATGGCGCCGGTGTCGGCCAGGCGCTCGCCGATGGTGCGGGTCTCATTGAGGGCCGGCTCGGAGAATTTCTGGCTCGAGGCCTCCTCGCTGGACACCAGCTGGAGGATGTTGATGGCGCGGTCGCCAATGCGCTCGACGTCATTGACGCAATGCATGAATGCCGGGATGATCGCCGACTGGTTCTCCGCCAGATTCCGCCGGGTGAGCTTGACCAGGTAGTCCATGATGTCATGCTGGGCACGGTCGATCTGCGCCTCCTGGTGGTTGAGCTTCTCGTCATTGGCGTGGCTGCGGGCGACAAAGGCGCCGATGGCCCCGTCGGTCAGCGACATCGCCTCGCGGGTCATGGCCAGCAGCGCGGTGAGCACCTGGTCGATTGCCGCGGAGGGCGAATTGAGCAGATGCGGCTCCAGGATGCAAAGCGACTGCCGGTCGCCATCCTGGTCGCCGCGCGCCGGGACCATCTTGACCGCCAGCCATGAGAGCCAGTTGACAAACGGCATCGCCACCACCACCGCGAAGATGCTGAAGAGGGTATGGGCGTTGGCGATATGGCGTCCGATGGCCTGGGGCACGGCGGCGAAGACATCGCCGGGCGTCAGCACGTCCACCAGCTTCAGGAAGCAGGGTACGCCATCCCAGTAGACATAGTAGGTGAGGAGCATGGCCATCACCCCGAAGATCTTGAAGAGCATGGAGGCCAGCGCGGTCTGGCGGGCGGTGCGGTTGGTGTTGAGCGCCGCCAGGATGCCGGTGATGGTGGTGCCGATGTTGTCGCCCAGCACCAGCGGAAACGCCGTCCAGAAATTCAGCAGCCCGCTGGCCGCCAGCGCGATGGTCATGGACACCGTGACCGACGATGACTGCACAATCACCGTCATCAGGATGCCGATGCCGATGGCCCCCAGCACCGGCAGTAGCGGCGGCCAGCCCCCGGGGGTGCGCGGCGTGCAGTCGAACAGCGAGAAGAAATGCTGGAAGGTCGGAAACTCCGCGATGGTCCTGGACTCCGCGCTCATCATCATCATCCCGAAGAAGAGCACGCCAAAGCCGAAGATGGTCTCCGCGGCCCCGCGGGTGGTGCTTTTCCGGGCGACGACCAGCATGACCACCCCGAGGATCACCGCCGGCAGCGCCAGCACATCGAGGTTGAAGGAGACCATCTGGCTGGTGACGGTGGTGCCGATGGCCGCGCCCATGACCACGCCCAGTCCCTGCTGCAGGTTCAGCAGCCCGGCATTGACGAAGCCGACCACCATCACCGAGGTGGCGCTGGAGGATTGCACCAGCGCGGTGATGCCCAGCCCCGCCAGAATGGCGTTGATGCGGTTGCCGGTGAACATCTGGAGGGTGTTCTTGAGCCGGGCGCCGGCCAGAAGCTGCAGCCCGTCGCTCATCATGGTCATGCCGAAGATGAAGAACGCCAGTCCGCCAAGCAGCGCGATCGCCAGGTTGCAGCGGTTCATCGCCAGCTGGCCGATGTTGATCCCGCGGGTCAGATAGCAGCCGCTCTTGTCCTTGAGGCCGATCTCGGCGCTGATGCGATAGATGCCGGTATAGCCGTCGTCGGTGATCAGCTGGGTGCGGGCGACGCCGTTGCTGTCGGTGAAGGCCTGGGTGTTGGTCAATTGCGCCTTGCCGGATCCGGAGACCAGCCGGAAATAGACCGGCACTCCGCTCTCGATGCCGTTGGGTCCATCGACCCGCACCTGGATTGGCTCGGGCAGTTCATTGCCGGCGATGGTCTCCTGCATGACGCCGGTGACATGGACTCCGGAGATCACCCGGAACTGCGCCGGCGGCACATGTTCAAAATCCGGGCAGCTCACGGTGAAATAGCGGTCGCCGAACTGCCTTCCCATCGGCACCCGGGTACGGATGACGCCGGTGATGTCGGTGACGCCTTCGATGGCCTCCACGCCTGCGGCATCATCATCGGGCGCGATCCGCACCCTCACCTCGGGGACTTCGCGGCGGCCGCCGGCGCTGCGCCGTTCCGGCCCCAGCACCTCGATTTCGACCATCTGGCTGGAGAGTTCGCCCTTGTCGCCAAATTGCGCGTCTCCGCTTTTTATCTGGATGAGTTCCGGAGTGGTCTCCGGCTTCCGGCCGCATCCGGCGCAAAGGAGCGCCACCGCCGCCAGGAAGGCCAGACACCGCAGTGAGGACAGGATTTTTTTCATCAGTCGGGGAGATCAAAGAAAAGAAGAAGCGGCTGGCGCAAACGCGCTCAGCCGCCACACAACGGAAGGATGATGAAGACCATGGCGAAGACGACGCAGCCGCCCAATATCCAGCGGCTCTGGCGGGAATGTCCGGCCAGCCAGCTCAACGCATCGCGCACCAGCCATGGCCAGGTAATGCAGAGCGTGCCGGCAATCCCCAGCAGCAATGCGGCGACGCAGAACGCGCCGCGCCACATGCAATTATAGGCGAAGGCGTGCTGGATCAGGTAATTTGCCAGCATGGCCACCCAGCCGCCGAAGGCGCGGGCCGGATTGAAGTCAAGCAGCAGCAGGCATCCGGCCGCCACCACCGGCACCAGCATCCAGACCACGGGCGTGAAGCCGGGCGGCAGCATCAGCGCGCCCTCGTAGGCGCACCATGCCAGCAGCGGCAATCCCAGCACCAGCCCCGCCAACGGCTGACGTGTCAGCCGCGAAGCCAGGAACGGACGCACACGGACCACCCGCATCCCCAGCAGCACCAACGCCACCGGCAGCAGCCCGAACACAAACGCAATGGAACAAAACAGGGACATGGGCATAATCTATTGCCTTTTCATCGCTCTGCAGGGATTTCCCCGGAAGAAACGTCATCATGGGCATGCCCGTCCCCGGGGAATGGGCCATTCCGCGTCGTCTTTTTCCTTTTTTGGGGTGAGGATGGATTGCAAATCGGCGCAGGATGCGGCATTGCGGCACCGTGCCTTCCCCGCCCGCCACTGGTTGCGCGAACCATGTAGAAACAACAAGGAACAATTTTTTCTTTTTATTTCTTGACGAGCCGCCGCAAGGCGGTATATTAATACCGCGCACCGACTTAACTGAATCCAGACTTATTGCAATGCCGGCATGGCGCCGGCGTCCGCTGGCAGAACGGGGAAGACAATGAAGAAACACGAGCTACAGGGAAGCAAGCCCAAGCAGGAACGGGTACTCAACGCAATCCGGAGCAGCATTGAGTCCGGGCAGTTGCGGCCAGGGGAGCGCATTGCGTCATTGACGGAGTTGTCGGAATGCTTTGACGTAAGCAAATCGGTGGCATATCGCGCCTTGCAGCAATTGACCGGCGAATGCCTGGTGGAAAGCCGTGGCATCCGCGGTTTTTATGTAAGCGGCGATTCCCAGCAGCAGTTTCCATCGCCTCCGCCGTGCGATGACGCAGCATCGCCATCGGACAATGACGATGGCCAGATCTTCCTGACCGGCAGCCATCATTCCGACCTGGTTTGGAAGCACACCTACGGCCGTTACCGCCAAATCCGCGCATCCCAGCTGGACCGGGTGATGAAGCTCTTTGACGACGACGCCTTCTTCTGCTTTTTTGAAGAGCAGGTGGAGGTGATGCGCGAATATCTGGAGGACCACCCGGAGCATCTGGCGCGGGTGCGCGCCCTGGTCGCCGAGGGGCGGCTGGCGATGGCGGCCAACAATTCCATCCCGGACCTGAACATGGTCTGCGGGGAGCAGCTGGTGCGGGATCTTGCCCGCGGGCTTGCCTATTGCCGGGACGTCCTCGGCTGCACCCCGGCAATTGCCTGCTACACCGACGCCTTCGGCATGAATTGCCAGCTGCCGCAGATATTGAGCCAGTTCGGCATCCGTTTCCTGCATTGCGGGCGTCTGCCCAATTTCCCGTCCGGGCACTCCGCAGCCTCACCATTCACATGGTGCGGCTGCGACGGCTCGGAGGTAACCGCGGTGATGCCGGGATTCTGCGTGGATTTCCAGGCCTTCCTGTGCAACGCGCCATACACCCGCACCGCCCGCAGCCGCCTCCAGGAGAATGTCAATACGCTGCGGCAGAGCCCCTTTTCCGGCGATCTGCTGGCGGAGTTCTCCTCGGAGACCATGGTGCTGCCCGAGGAGATCTTTTCGGCAATTGAGCGCGCAAATCGCGGAAATGGACGCCACATCGTCAAGTTCGGGTCGATCGAAGAATACTGCCGGCGTCTGGATCGCCAGCGCATCCCGGTGATCCGCGGCGAATTCAACCCGGTGTTCACCGGATGCTACACCACCCGCATCGGCGTAAAGCAGAAGGCGCGCAAGGTGGAGAATCTGCTGTTTGCCGCAGAATTGCTGGGCGCGGCAGTGAATCGGCCAACCGACCTGGACCCTGCGTGGGAGCTTTTGACCAGCGCCTGCTTTCACGACGGGCTGTGCGGATGCTATACCGATGCCGCCAATGCCGAAATCATGGAACGGCTGGAGGAAGCCGCGCGGCGGTGCCGGCAGCAGCTTGGCGAGCTTGCGCCCCGGAGCGGCTTTGTCTTCCTTAACCCGGGACCGGGCGGGGTGACTGCCGTGGAATTCACCCAACAGGGCGATTATCTGCCAATGGGCGTGCCATTGCAGCGCGACGGCGACAGGATCTGCTTCACCGCCGACTTGCCCCCCACCGGACTTGCGGCATTCCGCAGTGCCCGCGGCCTGCAGGCGGCGTCAGCGGCGGAATGCCCGCCCGTCTTCTCCACCCGGTGCTTCGATGTGGATTTCACTTCCCCGATGCCGAGAATCGCCTGCCGGGGACGCAGCGGCGGCGACATATTTCCGAAGGATGGCTTTGGCGAGGTGCTCTTCCGCCACGATCCCGGCTCGATGTGGAGCGAATGCTACGGCGGCGAATACTTCGGGGCAGGATATCAGCACGAGGAGGTCGTCTCATGCCAGGGCGGCCCCGTCTATCATGAGGTCGTGACTTCCGGCCATGCGCTTCCCCACCCGGCGGATGACGGCCATGACGGCGATTATTGGGATTGCTTCGGATCGCTGAAATTCCGCAAGACCTGGCGTTTCTACCGCGACCTGGACTACTTCACCCTGAAGGTGCGGCTGGAATGGCATGGCGACAACACCAAGATCTCCATCCGCTTCCCGCTGGGCATTGAGGCATCCGCGGCGGAAGCCACCTACGATGTCCCGTTCGGCGCAATCGTGCGCAAGCCGTATTATGAGGTGCCGGAGAAATACAAGGACACCCTCCAGATGCTCACCGACGCGCGCTGCTACGAGCATGCGGCCGGGGACTGGCCGGCCCTCAACTGGGTGGACTATTGCGACATGGAGCACGGAGTGTCAATCGCCAACACCGGCACCCCCGGCCACCAGCTGGTCGGCGGTGCGGTCATTGTCAGCCTGCTGCGCAGCGGCACCCGGATTGCCGACGGTTTCACCCGGCCTCAGCCCGGCGCCCTGGACAACGGCGTCCACGAATACGAGTTCGCCTTCCGCCCCCACAGCGAGCGCGACAGCCTCAATGCCGCCAATCTCGGGGCGTTGCTCAACCGGAAGCCCATGTTGCTGCACGCGGGTGAATCAAAGCGCAAATCAGCCATGAGCGTCTTTCCGCACCCGCCGCTGAATCTGCGCATTTCCTCAATCCGCCATACTGCGCGTGGCGTCGTCGTGCGCATGTATGAAACCGCCGGCATGAAGACGCTGTTCTCCGCGCCTTCGACGGCGATGGTCTCCGATCTGCGCGAAGAAAAATGGGAGCCCGTCGCAGGGCGGATCGTCTGGGCGCCTTTTGAGATCAAGACCATTCTGCTTCCAGGCCGCTGATTTTTTTCAAGAGCACACCGTCCGGATCCGTGAAGCTGTCCCCCGGATTCCAGACAACCGGCAAAACAGGAGGAAATATATGCACGACAACCAGAAATCGCTCCAGATGGGGGGCGCGCCGAAATCGAATGCCATCCATGCGCGCCCGCACGCCCGGCGCGGGCACGCCGGCCGCCGCCGTTTTACGCTCATCGAATTGCTGGTGGTGATCGCCATCATCGCCATATTGGCGTCGATGCTGCTGCCGGCGCTTTCCAAGGCACGGCAGAAGGCCAAGGCCATCAGCTGCACGAACAACCTGAGGAGCATAGGCCTCCTGTACCAGTTCTACATGGGGGACTACCAGGATTACTTCACGGAATACTATGGCGGCAACGGCTTCTATACCTATTTTCTGTACCATTACTACGCCGGCGGCAGCCAGGCTCCATGGCCCGGCGGGGAATCCTGGTCGGGAAACAGGAATCTGAAGGAAGTCCGGTTCCGGATCGGCCTGTGTCCGGATGTCACGGTGGAGAGTTTTTCCCCTGACGGATACATCTACTGCTATGCGCAGAATGCCAACCTTGGCCATCGCTCGCCGTTTTATGACAACAACAAGGTGCAGAAGATCACGCAGCTCAAGTCGCCGGGCGGGACCTTCCTGGCGATGGACAACTATTTCCGCACCGACATGTATCCCTACACCTCGTTCTGGGCCGGCTACCAGGACAGCCTCATGTATTTCATCCACAATCCGGTGGCGCGCAATGTGCTGTTCGCGGACGGCCATGTCCGCCCGGTCCGCTATGGCAGGATGCCGATCTGCACCGGCATTCCCACGGAAGAGCCGGGCCTGACCTTTTTTGGATACAACTGAGTGGAGATGAAAGGAATGTCCATACGCAAACTTCTCCTGGCGCTGCCCATGCTTGCCGTCCTCGCCGCATCGGGCGGCAACCTGCTGCAAAACGGAAGCTTCCGGGAGATCGGCGGCAATGGAGTCCCGGAGCATTGGCATCTGAATGCCAAGCCGGAAAACCTGGTCGCCATTGCGGGAAATGGCGTGCGCTATCCGGGAAATGGCGCTGGACATGGAATGCTGTTCCAGGAGGTGCAGATTGAGCCGGGTGGCATCTATGTGCTGAAGTTCGGCGCCCGGGCCGCCGTCCCCGACCCGGAAAAGGAATACTACGGCGCGGTACTGGTCTACTACCTTGACGGGAACCGCCAATGGATCGACTTCTCCGTATTGCGGAATCTCGCTTTCCGCGACAGAAAATGGCCGGGGGCAACCGTGGTCCCGGACGGGAAATACGAATCGCTGTCATTCCAGTTCACCGCGCCCGCCAACGCGCATTATGCCGGAATCCGCTTCGACTTCAGCGGCCCGGTGGAACTGGAACTGGCGGATGTCGTGCTGGACAAGCCCGATCTTGACGTTGCCGGGATGCTCGACCGCTTTGCCCCGCCTGCCGACATGCCGGAACCCGGGGCAGTCTCAGCCCAGGGCGCAACCCTCAATGCCGATTGGTCCAATGACAACGCGGAGATGAAATCCGGCGAAAGCCGCCTGTCATTGTGCCTTAACGGACTTTGGGGGTATCGCCAGGAAGGGGTCGACGGCCCGTGGGCTTTTTTGAAGGTCCCCGGCGGGATTCATCGTCCCGAAACCAGCGTGTTCTACAACAACGCGGCCGGATACCGGCAGGATTTCGCCGGCCCGGTCTGGCTTGCCCGCACGGTCCTGCTCCCGGAAGGGGGCGGCGGCGGGTATTTTCTGGATTTCGAGGGCTCCAGGAATCTGGCGCTCCGCGTCTTCTGGAACGGGCAGGCAATCGGCGACATCGACAGCGACTGGGGCGGCGAGCTGGCGCTGCCGGCGGAACTCGCATTGCCGGGAACGGCGAATGCGCTGCTGATCCTGGCTCTGCCCCGGAAGTCGGACAGCACTTCGGCATACCTGTATGACACGGGGAAGCCGCGTGCCTACCTCCCCGCCGACAACAGCCTGCTCTTCGATGTGACCCTGCTCCGCAAGCCGGAGAAACGCGTTTTCGATTCCATGCGAATCACGCCGTCATGGCGTCGGCGGCAGCTCACCGTCCGGTTCGACGGCCAATTCCATTTTCGCTTCCGGGCGAAGGTCACCGACCTGAATGGAAACGCGCTGCTGGAAGACGATCCGGAGATCCATCATGGCGATGGAAACACGGAACTGGTTCTCAACTGGCCGGAGCCAGTCGAGTGGACTCCCGACACCCCGAACCTGCTTGAGCTGACGCTGACCGCGCTGGACGAAGGCGGCACGGTGGTCGACCAGTCGCTTCCGGAGCGCTTCGGCTTCCGGGAGGTCTGGGTTGAAGGGAAAACAATGTACTTGAACGGCAAGGAGCTGCGTCTGCGGCCGCGACAGGGGATGATTTTTCTGCCGACGCAGGACGAGGATTACTACCGGCGCGGCTTCTCCTTCATGAAGGACATGGGTTTCAACACGCTTATCCGCCTCTCCTCCATGGCATACGTGGAGGACTTCTTCGAGGGGATGACACCATTCCGGGTGGCGGACGAGCTGGGGATGTTCTACATCGCCTACACCCCGGCGCACATGGTCTCCGGCGGACAGTTCGGCAACGAAAGCGCAGGATACTCCCGGGCGCTGATGAACTACATCAACCGGAGGTTCATCGAAAAAATCTACAATCATCCCTCGGTCATTGCCTATTCCGGCTTTGGCACCTCGCCGGTGACGGACGGGAACCTCTGCTACACGATCCAGCCGAATGTCTGGGGGATCGCGCCGCTGGACTCGGAGGAAAGCCTCTCCGAAGCCGGCCTGTCGCTGAGTGACAGGCAGCGCAGTGCGTTCTCGGGATACTTGAAATACATTGAGGAGCTGAAGCGCCTGGACGCCTCCCGGCCATATCTTTCCCATTATGACTGCGGATCCGGCGATGGCTGGGGGATCTTCGACTACTTCAACTGGGGGCAGACGCAGGAGCGCGAGGAATGGCTCTCCGAATATCCCGGACACGGCGTCAAGCCGGTCGGCAGCTGGGAACACGGCAACCCCTATCCGGAGAGCTTCGTCAACCACGCCATTCCGGACGGCGACGGCGAGCCATGGGTGACTGAATATTGTGCATCGATCATCGGGGATCAGGCATATCGAACCGAAGATGCGTCCTACCGTGACAAGATCAAGAAGGAGTGGTACGATCCAGCCAGCGGCAATTACCGCAGGATCGTCGACAACGGGATGAGCGAATTGAACCGCCTGGAGACTGTCAATCTGGCCTGGGCCGACATCAACCGGCGGATCTACCGTTCCTGGCGGCTGCTCGGGGCCAACATGGGAATCGAGCCGTTCGGCCCGGCCGACAACTACATCCGGCATGATGTCCTGTTCAAGGACGGCTTTCAGAAATTCATCGCCGACCCCGCCCGCAATCTGCAGACGCCGGGCGCCAAAAGCGACCTCTACAAGATTCGCTACACCTGGCCGACGGAGGCGCTGCTCGGCCTGCCGAAGGCGCCGTCCGGCCGCCAGCCGGACGGTCTGAACGCATTCGGCAAAGTGCTCTACGAAAACAACCGGGACTTTCTGGGCTTTGTCGCCGACGGTGGGGAAAACCCGATTGGGAAGACCCATCTTTTCCGCATCGGGGAGACGGTGAAAAAGGCCATTGCGCTGATATACGACGGCTTCACGCCGCTGTCCGGAACCATTCGCGGAAAAGTGTGGCAAGGGGATCGCGAGCACTCTGAATTTGAAATCCCGTTCGAATTTCCCGCGGCGCGAACTGAGCTGGTTCCATTTGATTTCCCCGCTGAAATTGCGGGGTCGGGCAGGATCGAGCTGGTCTTTTCCAATTCCGCAGGCGCCGTCATCGGCAGCGACCGCTTTGCCTTCACGGTGCTATCCCCCGGCCCGCCATTGCGCAGCGGCGTCGTGCTGTACGATCCCGCCGGAACCGCAGGCCAGACCACCGGCTTTGCGGAAAAGGTCGTCAAGACTCCCGATTTTTCCGGAGCACGGAAGGTGATGATCGCCCCCGGGGCCCTGTCGTTCGAAGCGTTGCAGGCGATCCCGGAGGCAGTCCCGGTGCTGGTCCTGGAACAGGAAACCGGGCAGCTGGAGAAACTGGGATTCCACATGTTTCCGATCCGCGCCCGGCAATTCTGGCCGGACCTGCTGCTTGCCATCGACCCCGAGCTTCTGCGCGACTGGCGCGGTGGTCGTCCCATCCGGATCGGCCAGTCCCATCTCCCGCTGCGGAAAGGCTATCTCTACACGTCGTCAACCACGGGAATGGTGGCGGAATCCGTGTTTGAAACCCCCAATGCCGGGAATTTCACTCCGCTTGCCCACGGCGGATTCGACCTTGCGCTGACGCCGCTTTTATTGACGGATCTGGGCGGCCGCCGGGTCATTTTCTCGCAGCTGGCGTTGGCGGAAAACGCGGCAATCGATCCCGGCGCCGGGCGGGTCCTCAACCGCCTCCTGGAATTGCTGGCGTGCAATCCCGATGATCCGCCAGGGGACACGCGGACGGCTTTGCGCCAAACCGGGCAGCAAGGCTGCACGCCTCTCCCCGCGGAGAAAAAATCGCCCCCGCATGTTGTTGGCGATGTCGAATTTGCCGAATCGCTCGGTGCGGTCTCTGTGCGCAGGGGATTTCCGGAGCGCGGAACCGTCCTGGTCACCGAGGTTGGCAATCCCTCCGAATTATCCGCGTTTCTGGCGCGGGGCGGAAAGGCCGTGCTGATGCCGCAGCCGGATGAGGTCTACCACAAGCTCGGCATCCCCTTTGAACACCTGGCCACCGCCTATCTGCCGCAGGAATTCGCGGGGCTGAATGCGGGGAATTTCCATTTCCGGCAGGATCTTCCGGTGCTCGCCTTCGGAGGGAAGCTGCTTGCCCGCCACGGGAATCTTACGCTGGTCGG
Organism: uncultured Lentisphaeria bacterium; assembly: GCA_934661755.1. Lineage (GTDB taxonomy): Bacteria > Verrucomicrobiota > Lentisphaeria > Oligosphaerales > Oligosphaeraceae > CAKUJM01. The sequence goes on from CAKUJM010000001.1 coordinate 73,642, forward strand.
ATTCGATCCCCGCAAGATCGACACCGCCGCAGAGCCCTATCTTGCCTTGACGCAGAAACGACAGTACCGGGCAATCGCACAGGCGCTCACCAATGCGGGAATGGCGCTGGACGCCCCCGCCCAGTCGCTGCTGTCGGCCCTGGAATGCGAACCGCTGCGCCTGCCAATCGCCGACACGATGCCCTCGATGAAACTCCGGGAAACCCGGGATGATGATGGCGGATGGAGGAGCGGTCAATACGACGACGGCGCCTGGCAGGACTACGATTTTCGCAAGTCCGCATCCACCGGAAAACCGGACGTCCAGATCCGGATCCGCTTTTGCGTCGGCGCCGATGACGCCGCCCGAAAAGGCCTCCAGCTTGATGCCGGGACATTCGACGACTACAGCGAACTGTACCTGAATGGCGTCAAGGTCGGTGCGGTCACCCCGGAGAACAGCCAGCCGGAACAGGCCTGGCAAATCCGCCGCGTCATCCCGATTCCGGATGGACTCCTGAAGGCCGGCGAGAATCTGCTGGCCATCCACGTCTGGAATCGCAACGGACAAACCCGGGGCTGGCCCGCCCAAATGCGCGGACCGCTTGAAATCACGGAGCAAAAGCAGCCGCGGCCGCTCTATTTCGGGAAATACCGTCATTGCGACGACCCCTATATGGTTCGTCTCTGGTAGCTCAAATCGCCTGGATGCCGCGATGGTGGTTCTTTTTGCGCCATGGCTTCGTCTTTTTTTGGGGTGACGCACTCCTGGCACGCTCCCTGAAAAATGACCCTTCCAGCGCAAAAACGCCTCGCTTCACGGATCCAGGAAACAAGGGAAACATACGATGCGTCAGCCAATTGCACTTCTCCTGGGACTCGTTCTTTGCACGGCGCTGCCGGCCGGGGAGTTCTCCGTCTACAAGGTATTCGGGGATCACATGGTCCTGCAGCGCAACCAGCCGATAGTCTTCTCCGGCACCTGCGATCCCGGCCAGGCGGTCAAGGCGCAGTTCGGCAATCGAACTGTCCAGACGCAGGGCGATGAGCATGGTCAGTGGCGCGCCGCATTTCCGCCGATGGCGGCGGGCGGCCCCTTCGAGGCGAGGTTTTCTGCATCGGGCAAGGCAATTGCGTTCTCCGACATCCTGGTCGGCGACGTCTGGATCTGTGCCGGCCAATCCAACATGGAGGTGCCGGTCTGGTCGGGCGACCCGTATTTCCGGGCCCGGAATGGCGACCGGGAATTGGAGAAGGCCAATCTCCCGATGGTCCGCCTCTATCATTCCAACGCCATGCGGCGGCTTTCCCCCACTCGCCCGCTGGATGATGAAAATGGTCCCGGCTGGGTGGTCTGCTCCCCGGAGACGGCGGCCAATTTCAGCGCAGTCGGCTTTTTCTTCGGGCGTGAACTTTACCAGACGCTCCAGGCACCCGTCGGACTGGTCAATATGGCATGGGGCGGCACGCGGATCGAGGCGTGGGTTTCCCCGGACGTCCTGCGCGAGTGCGGATGCGGCGAGTTGCTTCAGGATGTGAACGAGGCAATTTCCCCCGTCCCCGCCAAAGAGCAGGCCGATGCCGACCGCTACGCAGCCGCGCAGGCGGCAATTGACGACTGGTTTGCGCGCTTCTACAGCCACAACCCCGCGGCGACCCGCAAGGCGGCCTCCTGGAGCGCGATGGATTACGACGATTCCGCCTGGGAGACAGTCGCCGCCTTCCCCGGCGGTTTTCCGGAAGGCCAGGACGGCATTGGCTGGTTCAGGAAAACCCTGGAGCTGCCGGAGGACTGGGCAGGCAGGGAACTCTCCTTTCAACCGGGGGCCATCGACGACTGCGAGGAGGTTTTCTTCAACGGCGTCAAGGTCGGTGAAGTCACCCGCTCCATGGATCGCAGCGCAAACCGCAACTACACCATCCCCGCCGGCCTGGTCGTTGCCGGGAAAAATGCCATCGCCTGCCGGGTCGCCGACTTCGGCGGCGATGGCGGGCTGGGGTTCAGGACGCCGCGGCTGCTGTTGATCCGCAAGGCGGATGGCGAATCGCTGGACATCTCCGGCGGCTGGAAGTTCCGGCAGGAATTCGCATTGAAGGCCGAGGACCTCGGGCGTTTCCCGCAGCTCCCGCAACGGCTGGCCGACTACCGGAACAGCGGCAATTTCCCGACCACGCTTTACAACGCCCAGGTGCATCCATGGTTTCGCTTCCCGGTGCGCGGCGTGATCTGGTATCAGGGGGAATCCAATGCCGGCCAGGCGAATTACGCGGAACTGAACAAGCAGCTGATCCGCGACTGGCGGAGGAAATGGAACAACCCGGAAATGCCCTTCCTCCTGGTTCAGCTGGCCGGATTCGAATCTCCGGCATACGGCCCCTTCAACCCCTTGCCGGACGACTACTGGAAACGGCAGAAAATCAACGGCGACCACCCGTTTGCCATGACGCGCGAACAGCAGTTCGAGTGCACCACTCTCCCCAATGTCGGCATGGCGGTGGCAATGGATGCGGGGGAACACTCGAACATCCACCCCGGCGACAAGCTCACCGTGGCGCTCCGGCTTGCCGCCGAGGCAAAGCGAATCGCCTATAAGATGCCGGTGGTTTCGCACGGGCCGGTCTACCGCTCCATGAAAATCGAGGGCTCGAAAATACGCATTTTCCTTGACAACCCGGGAAACGGCCTGAAAACCTCGGATGGCAAGGCGCCGGGGGCATTTTCCATCGCCGGTTCCGATGGCATATATCACTGGGCTGACGCCGAAATCGACGGCGATACGGTTCTGGTCTCGTCACCGGAGGTGCCGCAACCGCTCCACGTCCGGTGCGGATGGGCGGGATTCCGCGGCGACTTCAACCTGGTCAACGGCGAAGGTTTCCCCGTCGTGCCATTCCGCACTGACCAGCCGCAATGATTCGGCCATGCGTTGTGATCCTCCCGCAGCCCGGGCGCGGCATCGCCGTTCCGCCAGGGCTTTCCCATGCGTGTCTCATGGGATGGGGATATGACGCCATACGGAATGCCGCCTGGACAGGAATGATTACATTACCCTGGCTTCGCGGAAACCGACTTCGACTTCACTGCATCCACACATCATGACTCCGCGTACCCATCGCCTCCATTCGCCCTTCATGCTTTTCCTTGCGCTTTTCACAATGACACTGACAATGACCATGGCCACGCCAGCCTTTTCCGCACCGTATGCTGGCCCTTCCTTCGGGGAGCTCGACCGCGAGGCAATGCAGGGGAAGCCCATGCGGGTGGTTTTCCTGGGCGGTTCGCTGACTTGGGGCGCAAACGCCTCCAATCCCCAAAAGACCAGCATGCGCGCAATCGTGGGGCGATATCTGCAACAGCGCTGGCCGAGGACTTCCGTGCAACTGTTCGACGCCGCAATCGGCGGGACCGGCTCGGACCTGGCGCTCTTCCGGCTGGAGCGCGATGTTCTAAGTGAAAAGCCCACGCTGGTATTCCTGGACTTCACCGTCAATGACTGTCTGGAGTCGGCGGACCCGGAACCGCTGTTCTTCTACGAAACCGTCCTGCGCACGCTGCTGGCCAGGGAAGTCCCGGTGGTGCAAATCCTGTATGGGTGCAGGAACAGCTTCGGCGCCAGCGCGCCCGCCGAACCGCGGCGCGTCCAGCATCTGCAGCTCAACCGCCACTACCGGCTGGGACTGGGGGACGCCGAGGCGGCAATGCGGATGGCATTGCAAGCCGGGAAAACCGCCATTGACAAATGCTACCTGGAGGGTGACGGCACCCACCCCGACGATCCCGGATATGCCATTTGCGCCGACGGCGTAATCAGCGGATTCGAGCAGGCGGTCCAGGCGGATCTCCGGCCGGCGCTTCCCGACCGCCCGCTCTTCGGATACTATGGGGACTTCGCCCGCATCGACGTGGCGGAGATGGCGCTGCCCCAAGGCTGGATGGTGAAAAACACCGCCCGGACTGCATTATGGTTTGACGGCCAGGCCAGCCGCTGGATGGATCGACTGGCAGTGGCCGCCGCCGGCGGCAGCGCGCTGGAATTCAATTTCAACGGCCGCTTCATCGGAATCTTCGGCGAGGGCAGCCGCACCACCGCGCCATTTGTCATCCGGATCGACGGCAGGAGGTTTGACATGCGGAAGCGTCTGCGTGACGAATTGCCGCCCGGGGAGCCGGAGTTCATCTGGCATACCTCCCGCGACTTCCCCCCATTGTCCGGGAATCTCTTCTTCTGGCTGCCGATCGCCTGGGATCTGGAGGACGGACCGCACCATGCGGAAATCCTGGTGCCCGCATATGCAGACGGTGAGGTGCGGATCGGCTGCATCGGCACCGCCGGCAAGCTGCACCGGCGATGAAAAACGGAAGGGGGCGGATGGCTGCCCACCATCCGCCCCCTTCCGCCATCCACTGGCATCGGCGGGCGCTCAGGCCCCTGTCAGGTGCAGTATATAGCAATCATAATCTCCGGTGACCTCGAGCTGCAGCCCGAGGGTCATCGCCCCGGCTCCCGTGATCTCCTCCCGGATTTGCGGAATGGCCATGGTATTTCGTCCATGGACTTCGATATGGTATTTCAAGCCGGGGGCCAGCCAGCGGAGCCGCACTGCCGGCAGCCGCCTTGAGAGCCGCTGCTGGGTTCCGAACACGAATACGACCGCCTCGTTGCGGTCTGGCGAAACATATTCGTAGACGAAGCGCGGGTATTTTTCCGCGGTTTCAATCCGGAGGAAATCCGCAAAATGGGTGACCCGGCGCAATTTCTTGAACAGCTGGATGTAGCCATGGAGCTCCTCGAGCTCAGCAGCTGTGCATTTGCGCAAATCCAGCGAAAAGGAGAGGTCGCCGAGCATTCCGGCATAGGCCTGGAATTTCCTGGGGATGCGACGGAGATTGAAATCCCGGGTGGAGTCGGAGATATGCGCGCCCCCTCCGGCGCATCTGGGCAGGTTCAGATAGGTGAATCCGGCATGGAGGCACAGCGCGTCGAGGGCATCCTGGTCGTCGGAGCGGTTGCAGCGCGAAAAGTACCTGGCCATGTCAAGGCTGATCCTGCCGGCGCCCGAGGCGCAGTTTTCGAAGATGACATCGGGGAATTCGTCGACAAGCCGCCTCCAGATCCCGTTGAAATTGAGCACATAGTCAATCCAAATGCGATCTCCGCCCGGCGAGGAGAAATAGCAGTTCATGTCCAGCTTCAGGTAGTCGATGCCGGTCGTCAGCAGCAATTCGCGGAGCTGTCCGTAGAGGTTGTCGGCGGCCTCCCGGTTGGCGAGATTGACCATGACTGTCCGTCTGCCGATGTCAGGGCGTTCGCGGCAGGATGGCGCGATTCCCGGATAATGCATTGCCCAATCGGGATGTTCCCTGTAGAAGCGGCTGCAAAGTTCGCACGACTCGATTTCCACCCACAGGCCGAGTTTCATCCCGAGCTTCCGGGCCTGGGCGATCACCGGCGACAGCCCGCGGGGGAACTTCACGGGATCCGGCTGCCAGTCGCCAATATGGGTCTGCCAGCCATCGTCGATGACAAACAGCTCGGCGCCGGCCTGGCTGGCAAGCGACAGGTTTCCGATTACCGAGGCTTCGTCCACATTGAGCCCGAGGCTGCACCAGGTGTTGGTCACCACCGGCATCGGCCGGACGGCGACGCCCCGTGGCGACAGTTCATCCCGGATCAGGTGGTGGATGACGCGCGTCATTTCGGAGAAGCCGCCATCGACTCTTCCGGCGCAGAACTGCGGGGTGGTGAAGGTCTCGCCCGGCTGCAATGTCAGCGCGTTGTCGTATTCGTCTATTCCGCCGAGAACGCAGGTCATGTCATAGGGGTTGGAGTCAACCGTGATTCTCCAGTTGCCATTCCAGAAGAGCGCGCCGAAGAACACCTCGCCGGAGAACTCGGTGGCGGTGCCGTCGTCGAGGGCAAAGAACGGCTCGTGGAATGGTCCGGACAGACCGGTGCGGTTCTGCAGCACATGGCGTCCCTTCCCGGGGAAGTCGCGCTGGATCATGTGCTCCATGTTGGCGTGCCCCCACAACCTGGTAAGCCGCCAGTCGGTGGCGGTGTCCGGCATCTGCCAGGCCGCGGAGGCATAGTTCTCCAGGGTCGCCGGGGCGGTGCCGGCATTGTGGATCTCCGCATGACGGAAAAGCAGCGACCCGGTCAGCCGGTAGTGCAGCTTTACCATGACATCCCCTCCATCGAGGGCGATGGCCAGCGAATCACCCGCCACCTCCGCACCGGAGAAGGCCAGCCTGGTGCCGCGATTGCCGCCGGGACGCGTGGCCTTCAGGGCGCATTCGTCAAAGAACTCGCCATGGAATGCAGGGTACTCCTGCCGCAGATTCGGGGTCATCGCCGGCTCAAAACGGCGGCCGCGGCGTTCCGTGATCGACGGCAGGTCGCCGATTTCGTGCAGCGGCGCCCCCCAATGGAGGTTGATGGGAAGCCCTTCCCCGGAGATTTCAATCCCGTAGCTGAAGAAGTCGTTGGTCAGCAGGAAACGCCGGTTGTCACGATCGGTTGAAATGGTGGTTGGCATATCGTTGTTTCGAATTGGGAGCTGGCGTGCCGTCTTGTGGACGCAGGCGTTTTCGCCGCCATTCCCGGGTTGCACGGCGCAGAAACGCCTGCGGAAGTCCTGGCGGATTTATGGGACGCCAGGCTAGCCGATGCGTTGCAGTTCAAGCAGCATTCCGGAATGCGCGGGGATTTCGCCAATGCCCTCCGCCGCCATCCACCCTTCGCGGATCGACAGTGCTGGAGTGATCGGCGCGGAGCTGTTATTGACAACCACGCATTTGCATTTGTCCGGGGATGAGCAGTCAGGATGCTCGGTGATGGTCACCAGCCGGTTGCCGGCGTGGACGAGACGCCTGGCGGCGGCCCTGGCCGCAAAGGGCGCATACAGCCCGCACCACTCCGGTTCCCGTGGCGAATGGAAGGCCCCGGGGCGCCCTGCCAGCGCCTTCTCCACCGGCAACGTCAGAAGGCAGACCGCCCCCCTGCCGTATTTGTTGCGGATAAACACCGGATTGCCGTCTTCTTCCGCGCCCAGCACCTCCGCACCGATGGCGCGCAGATTCAACTTGAAGGGCGAGTCGATCTCGAATTCGCCGCATTCCGTGGTGAAGCGCGCGGGGCGGTTCCGCGCTTCGCGGCTGGCGACCTCGACTCCGAACACCGCCTCGAAGGGCGAAAGCGAGCCGTCGTCCAGCGAGACATAAAGCGTGGCGCCGTCTTCCACGCGCCGCAGCAACTCCAGGTACTCGGAGCGGTGGATGGCGCACGCGCCGGAGACGCCCGGCATGATATACACCGGCGCGTCATCAAGCCGCTCATTGACGTACTGGAAGCGCAGATCGAAGCCATTCTGCTTTGCCAGCAGGAACGCGCTCCAGGCATTCGACATCGTCTGGTCGAATCCCTGTTCCCGGGTGAGGATGCATACGGCGTCGCGGCGGTGCGGCGGCAGCCGTCCGCCGTCCGGCAGCGAAGATAGGAAATCGCGGAAGTTCTTCAGTTCCGCGGCGACTTCCTTGGGGTGGCGCCCGGCGTCAAACAACCCCAGCTCGCGTTCCCAGGCGCTCCATTCGTATGGCGGGAATGGCAGATGCGCCTGGTCATACGCACACCACCACAGGTAGAATTCCGCACCATGGGCCCAGGCATTGAAGAGCGAGTTGCGCAAATAGAGCCCCTTTTCCCGGTTGGCGCAATACGACGGGCTCAGCGTGCCGTTCTCCTCCACCGCCGCTGGCCGTCCCGAGACATCCGAGTAGTAGAGCATTTCGAATGCCGCCTGGAAAGCGGCACGGATGCTGGTATGCGGATCAACTCGCGCCGCCTGCTTGGTGGGTGAATGCGGATAGGGATGGGCGGTGAGCAGGTCGCACAATTCACCCTGGGTCTGGATGGTCCAGCAATTTGCGCTGCCGGGCAGATCCTCGCCGGGCATAAGCCCATGCATCCCGGAGGCCACCGGCCGTGTCGCATCCTCAAGCCGGATTGCCGACGCGATCGCATTTGTCCACATCCAGGCATCGGCGGGATCCGCGACCTTGCCCATGCAGTTGCACTCATTGCCCAGTTCCCAATATGCGATCGCCGGACAATCCCTCAGTTCACGCACCATCCGGCGGACAAACCGGACCTGCCATTTGATCGAGACGCTGTCGGCGAGGGGATTGAGCTTTTCAAGCGCAGGCGGGACAAACAGCGTCCCGCTCATCCAGCCGGTGACAATCGCCACGACCAGCTGCAGGCCGTTCTCCCCGGCGATCTCCGCCAGGGTCCGGAACCGTTCCACCATGAGGTCATCCACGCCATCAGACTGTCCGTCCAGCATCCGCCCCTTGCAGGACAGGCCGCGGACGATGCCGCACCAGCCGGCGCTGGCCTCGATGGGCTGGAAATCCCGCCAGTTCGGGAATACGCGGACCAGCCGGCATCCCGTGCCGGCCAGCTGCCGGAAATCTTCCCGCACCACCCCCTCGTCCCACAATTCCCACATGCGGGTGCCGGCATGCGAGGCCCAGTAATTGCATCCAACAAGCATTTTCCGTATCCTGAATTTGTAGAAGGGCAGCGAGGCGTGGCGCAAAGACGCGACCTTGACGCCCCCTTCCCCGGGCATCCGCGCCCCCGGCGCCAAAGCCGCCGCGCATCACGGATTCACCGCAGCGATTTCAATGTCGTTCACGCCGTCTTCGAGCCGGCGCACCGACGCATCCGGCATGACCAGCGACGCGGGCTGCCCCGTCGGCACGCCGATGGCGATTTTCCAGCCGCCGGCGGTCCTTTCCCAGAAAATGTCGAGTCTCCCGGAAGGGACAAGACAGCTTGCCCGGACAAAGCCGAGGCCGCATCCGAAAGCCGGCGACAGCGTGATCTGCGCAAATCCCGGAGCATCCGGAGAGGGGCGCAACCCGGCGGCGTATTCGATCATCCATGCCGCAATGTCCCCGAACATGACATGATTCTGCGAGGCGCTGGAGTACCAGTTCTCATGCAGGGTGGTCGCGCCCTGCTTTATCCAATGCCCCCAGCCGGGCTTTTCCGTCTGGGTGATGATTTTCAGCGCTGTGTCCGCATGGCCGTATTCCGCAAGCACCCGGGGGACGAAGAGCGCGCCGAGAATGCCAAAGTCCGCAGTATGGCTCCGGGCGGCGGACAATGCCGCGATCCGGTCGGCAAGCGGCTTCCGGCAGCGCTGCGGCGCCAGTCCGCAGTATGCCGCGCAAGCCAGGGCAGTCATTCCGCCATCCCCATAATCGGTGTCGCCATTGCGGAATTCCCGCATGAACGCACTGCGGATCCGCGACGCCAGATCGTCGAGCCTGGCCGCCGCGTCAAGGCGTCCGCTCATCCGGCTATAACGCGCCATGGTGGCCACATCCAGATGGAAGAAGGCGGTGGACGTCAATGCCGGAGGGCATATCCGCGCCATCGACCAATGGCACCAGTCGCCAAGGCCGATCGCAACAATATGGTCCTCCGAGACCTCTTCCAGGTACTGCAAGTAGCGCATGATCCCGTCATACTGGGCCTCCATCGCCGAATTGTCGCCGGTGTGCAAATAGACCTGCCACGGTATGAGGACGAAGGCGCTGTCCCAGGCTGGGCCGGAAAAGCGGTTGTACCCCCAGCCGCCGGTGGGGACGATCGCCGGCAGCTGTCCATTGGGGCGCTGGCAGTCCCGGAAGGTCTGCAGCCAATGCGCGTACGCCGACGCGGAGTCGAAGAGCGCCAGGCCGGTGCGGCACGCCATCAGGGCGTCGCCGGTCCAGCCGTTCTTTTCGCGATGCGGGCAGTCGGTCGGAATGCCGGTGAAATTGCACAGGTAGGTGTGGGCGGTGCAGTTGAACAGCGCGTCCAGGACCGGCGACGACGACTCGAACGATGCCTTTTTCCGGAAATCGGTGTTCACCATCCGCGCCTCGATGCCGACAAGCTCGATTCCATCCGACATGAACAGCTGGACATAGCGGAATCCATGGTAGGTGAACGACGGCTCGCGGACCAAATCGCCGTCCCCGACCGTAATGATGTCGGTCTGCACCTTTCCGGAAAGGATCCCCGCCTCGATGTTGTGCTGGTCGAGATGGTCGTACGACACCAGCTCGGAGTAGTTGATCTCGATGCGGCCGCCGGCTTTTCCGCGGGCGTGGACACGCACCCATCCGGTGAGATTTTCGCCGAAGTCGTAGATTGTCGAATTGATCGATGTCGTCCAGCTGGCCACCGGCGGCACCGTCCGGGTGACGCGGCACGGCGGCTGCCGCTGCTCGGTGAGGACGCCGCCGGGGCCGGGGACGATCACCGCCTGCGGCCACCGCGAGTCGTCAAAGCCGTTGTCGTTCCACCCCGGCATCTCCAGCCTCGCGTCATATTCCTCGCCGTTGCGCAGCTGGTTCTCCCGGATCGGCCCGTCGCGGAAGCATTTCCACGACGAGTCGGTCTTCGCCAGGACCTCCCCGCCGGACACCACCTCGCACAGCAGCTTCGGCTCGTCCTGCCATGGCGCCTTGTCGAAATGCCATACTTCCGCAGTCTGGCAATTGTACCAGCCATTGCCAAGCACTGCGGCAATGACATTGCATCCCGGCCGCAGCAGCGCGGCGACCTCGAAAACCAGGTACCTTGCGCGGCGGTCGTAGACTGTCGGCGCCGGGTCGAGGACATGGTCGCCGACCCGACGGCCGTTTATATACAGCTCGAAGTACCCCAGGCCGCAGACGAACGTCTTCGCGTCGGCGGGGACGGTCCGCAGTTCAAAGCATTTCCGGAAGTACGGCGCGGGCCGGGATGGCGCCCGCCAGTCGGCATGGCGGTCGCCGGAGCCGATCCACTTTGCCTTCCAGCTTCTCGGGGTTGCAAAGGTGCCTTGCTGCATGTCCATGGAATGCAGACCGGCCATCATCAGTCTATGAGGACGCGCACGCTGTGCGCGGCAATCTCCATGGCCGCCCCGGCGTCCAAAAGGGGCAGCCTCCGCCCGTCAGCCATGACTTCCAGCCATTTCCGGTCCGGGACCTGGAGGCGGTGCGAGTCCCGGGTGTGGTTGACGGCGACGAGGATTTCGCCGCCATCCGTGCCCTCCCAGATGCTGTACAGCACCGCCGGCTCTCCGCCGGAATCGCCGGCCGCGCCGCCATATCCGGCCAGGCGGGAGGAGAGCATCCGGCCGCTGACGCAATGGAATTTCGCCGCCCAGTCGAGGACCAGCCCGAGGCGTTCCCGCAGCTCCGGGTCATCAGCGTCTTCGGCATGGAAGCCTTGGAGCGACGGCATCACGCCGCCGACAATGTCCAGCGCAATGCCATGATAGAACGACTCGTCCCGGAGGCGGGTGCCGGTGCCATACAGCGGGATGAAATCGTGATACACCGCGCTGAAGAGCGCAATGGCGGCGGCATTCTCGCCAAGCTGATGCGGCGGCAGCGCGCACTGGTATCCGAGGAAGAGCTGGAACGAGCCGATGAAGCACTCGATCACGGACTCGGAGGTGAATATGGCCTCCGGGCGCTTCCGGTCGGCCGCATCCCTCACACGGGTCATCATCTCCCGGTATCCCGCATACCAATAGTTGCCGTTTTCGTGATGCCCGTGCCGGCGGTTGCGGCATTGTATGGCAAAGGACGAGCTTATCTGGTCCAGGTATGCGCCGTCCAGCCCGCAGTCCAGGGCGCGCATGACATTGGCGATGACCTTGTCCTGCCAGAGCCGCGTGGTCGGGCACATCGGGATGAACGGGCGGTTGACATACGGCTCAATGTAATAGCGCCGCAGCTGCCCCGAAGCCGGATCGGCGACGGTGCATGCGGCCTCGCCGGCATTTTCCTGGTGCCACGATGGCATGTCCATGTTCCAGAGACGGGCGTTTATATACGGGAAGACTTTGATTCCGCGCCGATGATATGCCTCCACGGCCTGCAGAAGCCGCTCCCGGTCGCGGGGTTCCAGCCGGTAGTCGGGGTAGTCGGAATCGTGTTCCTGGTTGTTCCAGCCGTACCAATGGAATGCCGGCGCCCCCGGCAGACGGCGCTGCAGCCACTCCAGCGCCGGGAGGATCTCCGCCAAGTCGCCACGGTCATTGGCTTCCATCCAGTTCCAGTACCACAGCGGCGTATCCGCCACCCATCCGGGCAGGTCGCGGCGTTCGCCCGTCCTCCCCCGGCTGCACCAGGCCTGGTGCACCGCCCACCGGCGGTAGATCTGCGCACCGTCCAGCCAATTTCCGGAATAGACTCCCAGCACCACCGGATACGGCAGACGATAGCTGTCCCCGGACGCCACCGGGCTTTCCGGATAGCTCTTGAGCAGCATCGCGGCGTCGGCGCATCCGCGCGCGCCGTACATGCCGAACCTCTTGTATGCGGCATCGGGATCATGCATGCCGAAGTACATGCCGCAGCTGGCGTTCCCGCAGAGCATGAACTGCATGGCCATCAGCCCCGGGTATTCCCCCGCCAGCCAATGCGGACGACGCTCATGCCCCGACGACTCCGTCGGGATGAATTCATCCCTGCCGGCCTCCGCCACCGGATCGGGAATCAGCGCCCCCCATTGCCAGGGGAGGGCCAGATAGCCGGCCGAATCCGGCGCAATCCCGTCCACGACCGGGAAGTGGATTTCTGCCAGGGCGCCGCCGGTGTGGTTGGCCACCTCGATGCGCCAATGCCATTGACATTCCCGCCGTTCGATCCGCACCTTCACCCCGGCGGCGCAACGCGAATCCGGATCCCAGGACAGCTCAAAGCACCCATCCGACAGCTCCGCGACGGCAAAGCCGCCGAAGTCGGCGGAGCTGACCACCCGCTCACCATGTCCATCGTCCGCGAAGACCAGCCGCCATAGCGACCGGCCGTGGAAGGCAAGCGCCCCCGCGTCATTCCCAATGGACCGGATGCCGCCGTTTTTTCCATCCAGGCTCAGCCAGGACGATGAATCCCCCAGGACAATTGTCCCGTCGCTGTTTTTATGCATATCCAATGCCTCCATGACAATCACGGTTCGATGACTTCGGCGTTGTCCAGGATCTCCGGAGGTGCGAATCTTCCGCAGAAGGTGTTGCCGCCAATGACGGCACGGCAGTTTTCCAGCCGGTACTGCGCCCCGCGCTCCAGCGTCGAGGAGAGGTAGTTCCCGCGCACGACAATGTCGTCGATTCCACGGATCCAGAATGCCGGCTGTCCGGCATGGCCGGGGAACGCACTGAAGCGGATGACATTGTTCTCGATGAAGCAGTGTGCGGACCAGGTCTTCCAGTCGGATGGGTCGTAGCGGGTGTCAGCCATGTTGAAGATCCGGCAGTCCGGCGTGTCGATGACGTTGCCGTCAATGGTAATATACCGTGGATAGTTGGCTTCCGCCCACCAGGGCACGAATTCATTCCAGGAGGCCGCCCGCCCGAAGGTGAATATCGGCAGCCGGTTGCGGAAGTAGTTGTTTTCCAGCAGGCTGGCGGAACCCACGTGCAACAGCCGCGAGACGCCGTCAGTGAAGCTGTTGCCGGTGATCACCTGCCCCTGCGAGTCGAAATCCGGGAATTGCACCATGTCGAACTTCTCCTTCGCATATGCCCGCAGCACATGCACCTCGCCCATTTCGAAGATCGGCGCGGTGGTCTTCAAATCGAATGACGGCGCGTGCTCAAGCTCCAGGCACAGCATGGGGATCGGCTGCGGCGAAGTGGTGACGCGCACCACCGCCCCGGGACGGGACTCCTTGACATCGACATGGTCCGCGCCCTGGGTCATGACGACCCGGGAGACTGACTTCACCCGGATGTTCTCGCGGATGAAGGTCTCGCCGGCGGAATAGCGGATGAGATTCACGCGCTTGATGTGCTTGAGCTGCCCGGGGTTGAAACTCTCCTCGACGTAAATCCGGTTGCCATCCTGCAAATGGGCCGGCCGCATCCAGGAGTAGAGATTGACGAAGTCGTCGCCGTGGTTGCTGAAGTGGTTGCGCGCCATGTATCCGCCCAGCGTGCCGCCCCGCCCCATGCAGGCGTCGGCCGCCGTCGCCAGGGCCACCGGCGAACTTGCGGCCGCCCGGGTCGAGCAACCGGTGATGAACAGGGCGTCGCAACGGTCAGGCGAAATGGTCAGCCCGGCAAAGGTGTCCAGCGAAATGCGGTCAAGGCGGCAGTGGTGGGAGTCTGACAGGGTGAATGCGGCACGGTGGTCGCGGGCGATGTAGGCCAGCCGCGATCCAATGCGGACCTGCTTGCCGGGGATGTGGAAGCGGAATTTCCCGTCGTCAAGCCTCTCGACACGGCAGTTCAGGAATCCCACCGGACCGGTGGACAGGTATTCCTGCGGAGTCCTGTCACCGCCAAGCAGATGCCCGGAAAAGAAGCGTATCAGCCCGCGGCCGTCGCTGCGCTTGAAGGCCGGATGGGTCGGCTCCAGGGACCCGCGATCCAAAACAATGTCGACATGGTCCGGCGCGGCCTCGACAACCTCTCCGCTGGCGAGGAATCCCTCCGCCGAGGTCACGTGGAAATTCTCCAGCCGCAGGTTGCTGCAGCCCTCCACCTTGAAGATCGGCCCGCGGGGGATGTCCGTCTTCAGTACCGTCCCCGCCTCGCCGGCAATCCGGAAGTCCTTGACTGCACTCAGGCTGAATACCGGCAGCGACTGCCGGTTGTCAAGGCGGTAGCATCCCGCCGGCAGGAAGACGGTGCGGACCGTCCCCGCCGCCGCCTGCTCGAACAGCCTGCGCAACGCCGGCAGGTCGTCAGTGACGCCATCGCCCTTGACACCGAAGTCACGGGCGTTGATGACGCCATTTGCGCCCGGATCGGGGAGGGTCCTGAAGATCTCCAGCTCCGCCTCCATCCGTGTCAGCAGGTTCGTCCAGTCATCAACGGTCTGCTCAAGACGCTCCGGACGGCAGGCGCGGTCATATTCGGCGGCACGCTCGAAATTCGCGAAGATCTTCCGCTGGGCCTTCACCCAGTCGGCAAAGTCCGGTTGCGTCCCGCGCAGCTGTTCGGCCTCCGCAACCAGCTTGTCGGCGCGATAGCGCAAAGACGCCGCATCAAACGCGGACAGCTCCGCCGGAAGCACGGCGACCGGCAGCAGCACGGCCAGGCACCATCCCCGGAACGCATTCATCGTATTCATTTTCATTGTGACAATCGCCTAGTAGGTCACCAGCTCGAAACCATATCTGGTCACCGCGTCGCCACGCATGACCTTCTCCACATGCCCGTCGGCGTGCAGGCAATTGCCGCTGCCGCCGTGGCGCAACGCGAACGGAAATTCCTGATTGAGGTTGTTGGCGCTCTTCTTGCGCAGGAACAGGTAGTTCTGCTTGTTCGGAGACTGCTGATCCGGGGCCGTTTCCGCCAGCAGCGGCAGCAGCACCCCCGCCGCCTGCTCGGCCGCCGGAATCCGCTCGATCACCATCGCCATCTGATTCCAACTCGTAACTCCAATCGAGGCGAAGTCCTTGTTGTTCATATTGCCGGCATAGGTGTCGTAACGCTCGGTCGTGTCTTCCCGCCGCTGGGTGGCGGGGCAGATCGCCAGCTTGAACGACGCCAGATACCTTTGCTCCACCGGTGAACCGATCTGCAGCGGGTTCTCACGGCCGTTGATGATGAACTCGTGCCATAGCTTGGAGTACGGCGAGATGAAGGTGTAGTTCGCGTCGCAGGTGACGACATAGCCGTTGTAGTCGTTGGAATACATGGCAAAGCCAAGCCCGCACTGCTTCATGTTGTTGATGCAGGCCACGCCCCGGGCCTTCTCCCGTGCCTTGGAAAGCGCCGGCAAAAGCATCGAGGCCAATATGGCGATGATGGCGATCACCACCAACAGCTCTATCAGGGTGAAGGCGTTGCGCGTTTTGATGCGTTGCGGTTCAGACATTTTTTTCCTCCTTGTTTTCCTGGAATCAACTCGGGTGTTATCGGGATGTTGTCCGGCAGCTGGCTGTCATCGCGCAGCTGCTCCAAAGTCCTTATGCTTCTCTCCAGCAGCTTCGATGCATTGAACGAGACATAGTCGACATTCCTCATGTGCCGCCCCGTCGCCGGGACATTGCAGTGGCTGACCAGATGGACGTCACGGCCGGGAACCAGCGACATCGCGTCCAGCTGCCCCACAACCTGGCCCAGGAGATTCTCGTTGAGCACCACTAGGCCATCCGGACAGTCCCCGCGGTTGCGGAAGAGCAACCTGACCAGATGCGCCCCCCACGGCGTCTCCGCGTCCCGGAAAAAGACGCCCTGGATCCATTCGGGATGCGAGATTGTTCCGGAGCTGGAAAAGACGGCGCGCTCGACACTGTCGGCCACCCGGCGGCTCGACGTGGCCAGCATTATCACCGCAATCCTGCTGGCGCCGCGGCGCTTCAGCTGCTCGATCGCCATCGCGGTCATCGAACTCCAATCGTAGAAGTACCTGAAACCGTAGGTCGCGTCGGCACGGCGGTCATGGACCACGACCGGATAGCCGCGGAGGCCGTTCAGCAGCGCCGCGTCAAGCGACCGCGGAATGATCACCCCCGCCAGCAGGCCGCAGCGGAGGTCGTTCTGCAACCGCAGGTACTCCGGCTGGTACGGCCCCGACACCCGGATGGTGTAGGTCTCGAAGGAATACTCGGGATGAAGACGGTGGTACTCCTCCAGGGACTGCTGCAAGGCCCCCCACAGGCTGTCATTGAAAATCTCCTCCCGGGCCTCGGACGGCGCCGTCACGACCGCAAAACGGAAACGGTTCGGCGGAGTGGGCGACAACACCACCCCCTTGGACCCGCGCGAAAACAGGAATCCCTCCCCCGTCAGCTGGTTGATCGCCCGCTGGACAGTCATGTTGCTCGCGTCGTAGTGCTCAAGCAGAAAATGACGCAATGGCAACGCCCCCTGGCTGGAAAACTCGCCGGCGATGATCCGGCTTCGCAGATTCTGTACGATCTCTTCCTTTCGCATGAGTTGTTTTCTAATTTAGTTTTCTACTATATTATAGTAAAAAAATGGAATATTTCAAGTGCCAAAGACAAAAAAACGCGCCATCCGCACCTCTGCTGTGTGTGTGTGGGGGGGGGGGGGGCCAGGGGCTGGCGCGGGGATAATATTGCGCATCAACCCGCTGCCGTCCCCCGCCTGATTGCCCGCAACTGCGTGAAGTCCGCAGATTTTGCGCCCTCCGCGGGACGATGACATCGCCGTTGGCTTTTCCCGGCCCGCGGATTCAGGTTACATTACCTGCCATGCCCTCCCGACACACATCATTTCACGCGCCATTGCCTCCGGCGCACCATCTCCGGAAGGATGGCCCTCCCCACCATGGATGAGAGCTGCATCCTCAACCGGCGCTGCCGGACCGGCCCCTGGCTGCTGCTGCCCGGCCCAATGGAGGGCGTCACCGCCGGCAGCTGGGTCGAAGTGCTGACGCGCCACCGCTGGGTGCGGGCGTGGTGGACGCCATTTTTGCGCATTTCCACCGGCGTGCCGCGCCGCAGCCGTCTGTCCGCCTGGATTGCGCCCTATCTTTCCACCGGCTTGCCGGTGATCGCGCAAATCATGGGCAGTGACACCGCCCGGCTGGCCGAGACCGCGGTGCGGCTGGCGGCCCTCGGCGCGGCGGCCATCGACCTCAATTGCGCCTGCCCCAGCCGCGAGGTGGTCTCCAGCCATGCGGGGGGATGGCATCTGCAGCATCCGGAATGGATCGGGCAGATGCTGCTGGCCATGAGGCGCAGCTGTCCCGGAACCCCGATCAGCGTCAAATTGCGCTCCGGATGGGACCGGCCGGATTTTGACGAGAGGCTGTCGCCGATTCTCAATGACGTGCGCCCGGATCTGGTGACAGTGCATTTCCGGACCGTCGCGGAGGGGTACCGCGCCATCGGCGACGGCCTTGACCGGCTGAAGCGCATCCGCGAAAGCCTGCCGCAGCTCACCGTCCTGGGGTCGGGCGACCTGTTCACCATCGACGCCATCCGGCAAATGCTCGACCATACCGGCGTCGACGGCGCCGCGCCCGCCCGGGGGATGCTCCACAACCCCCGGCTGCTGGCGGATTTCGCCGACTCCGGCCGCCGGCCGCCGCCATTTTCGCCCGCCGAACAGCACGCCTTCCTGCGGGAGATCGCCAGTTGCGGAGGCAGCCACGGCTTCGTACTGCAACTGGCGGCAAATTTCTTCGGCACCCGCTCGGAACAGTTCCGGGCGCTGCTTGACCATCGACTATGACCGCCAAGCCATTCAACATCGTTTTGATTGCACCGGAAATCCCGCAGAACACCGGCACCATCGGGCGGCTGTGCGTCTGCACCGGCGCCCGCCTGCATCTCATCGAACCCCTGGGATTCCTGATCGACGACGCCCATCTGCGGCGGGCCGGCCTTGACTACTGGCCATACCTGGACTGGACTGTCCACCCCGGCTGGGAGGGCTTCCTGGACCGGGAACAGCCGCAATCCATGGTGTTCCTCTCCTCCAAAACCACCCGCAGCTTCTTCGACTACCAGGTGCACGAGGGCGAGTACCTGGTCTTCGGCAATGAACAACATGGGCTGCCGCCGGATTTCTACGGACGCTACGCCGACCGGCTTCGCACGCTGCCGATGCCCGGCCCCCACGCACGCTGCCACAACCTGGCCAATGCCGCCGCCATCACCCTGTACGAGTCCCTCCGGCAAGTCGGCGGCCTCAAGGGAGTGTAGAACCGACAACGACCGGATCCACAACATGGGCACAATCCTGCATTTCGACCGCGACCGCGGCGCCGCCCGGACGGAAAAAGCCCGCCTGGACGCCATCCGCGCAAACCTCGTCTCCCGCGCCAGGATGCTGGACGCATTGCGGCAGTGGTTCGGGGAATCCGGGTTTCTGGAGATGACTACGCCAGTGCGGCTGCCGTCGCCGGCGTTGGAGGATTATATCGACGCCGTGCCCGCCGGAGAGCGCTTCTGGCTACGGACCTCGCCGGAGCTTCATCTCAAGCGGCTGCTGGCGGCGGGCTTCGAACGGCTATACGAAATCGGCCCCTGCTTCCGCCTCGGCGAACATGGCGACCACCATCGCACCGAGTTCTCCATGCTGGAATGGTATCGCGCCGGCGGAAGCTGGGAGGATCTCATGGCGGATGCCCAGGCGATGATCCGGCGCTGCGTGGAGGCCGTCGCCCCCGGCCAAGCCACCCTGCCCTTCCGTGGCTGCCAAATCCGCTTCGACGGCCAATGGCCGCAAGTGACGGTAAGCGAGGCCTTCGAACGCTTCGCCGGCGGCAAATCGCTGCGGCAGTGCATCGATGACGGGCAATTCGAGACGGTGCTATGCACCGAAGTCGAACCCAACCTCGGCAGGGACGCGCCGCTTTTCCTGACTGAATACCCCATCGAATGCAGCGGCCTGTCCGCCACCCTGCCGGGCAGGCCGGGATTTGTCGCCCGATGGGAACTCTATGTCGCCGGCCTGGAAATCGGCAACGCCTGCACCGAACTGGTGGATCCGCCAGAACAGGAACGGCGATTCGAGGCCACCGCGCAACTGCGTCAGCGCGACCACCGCCCCGTATATCCCATGGACCAGCCATTCATGAACGCCATGTGGGATGGCATGACCCCCGCCGCCGGAACCGCCATCGGCCTGGACCGGCTGGCAATGGTGCTGTGCAATGCCGCCGATATCGCGCAAATACGCGCTTTTTGAGGTGAAACGCCCCTTTTTTGCAAAAAAACTTGCTAAAAGTCGTAAATATTTGATGTGGGTACTTGAAAAAAACGAAAAATTGTATAAAATATTAGTAGTACCTGCGCAGAGCCCCTTAGGGCGAGGCGCAAGAGCATTTTTTCCGGTCCCTCCGGGCCGGGGGCAAGCCACAAAAAAGAAGGAAGTACATCAATGAAGGCAAAGTTCTGGGATGTCAAGGAACGCAAGACCGTCGAGGCCGAGGTTCTGGATTGCGTGACCTACGCGAATGGCCGCTCCGCCTATAAGGCCAAGACCGCTGACGGCCGCAATCTGACCTGCTTTGTCAGCGCCGAGGCTGCTGCCAAGTTCAAGAAGGGCGGCTGCTGCGGCAGCAAGTGCAAGAAGTAGTTTCCTGCCATCCGACTTGACCATAAAACCGCCTCCGGGATGCCGATGCACTCCGGGGGCGGTTTCGCTTTGCCCCCACGACGGAGGAGAAGTCAGGGGAATTGATTCCCGCCTGGATTCTGTGAAACTGGCGATTTTGCGTCAGAATGAGGAATTCTGAAGGATCGTACCGGGACAGGCGATCGGAAAAATGACGGAATCGTGTCGCAAAGGAATCAGCTTCACGCCATTCAGCCCCCAGTCCGCCCGCACCCTCCTCCGGTAACGCGCCTACAGCAATTGCGGCAGCAGATCGTAGTGCCGGGTGATCTGGCCGGTGGCATGACCATCCGCGCTGGTGACTATCGGAATCGACAGCCTCTTTGCCAGTTGCAGCCATTCCGGCGCCGGATAGGCCTCCGCGCAGGGCTTGTCCAGCCCGGCAAGATTAAGCTCGATTGCCAGGCCGGCATCGGCGATCCCATGCAGGCATCGCGCCATCTCATCCCGCAGGTCATCCGGGAGCGGGAAGCCGTATTTCTTCGGCAAGTCCAGATGCGCGATCCAGCTCCAGAGGCCGCGAACCGCGGCCATCCCGTGAAGTTTCTCCAGATAGATCTCCCAGACGCGATGGCGCTGCGCCTCGGAAAGCCCTTCCCAGTCGCTGCGCTGGTGGTCTATCGGAAATGGCCCGGCGTAGTGAATGGCGCCGATGACGTAGTCCAATTGCCCCGCTGCCACCAGCGCCTTGAGGTCATCTACCGTCTCGGGAAAATAGTCGGCCTCCACGCCGACCCGCATCTCAAAGCCATCGCCGGACAGTTCGCGCTTCAGCGCCTTCGCCTCCGCGCAGTAGTCATGGAATTTCTCCACAGCCAATGACCAGTCGACGATGCCGTATGGCGAGAGCACCAGGTGGTCGCTGATGCCGAAGACCGTCACGCCGGCGGCACGGGCGGCCTCGGCCATTTCGCGGATGGATGCGGTTCCATCACTCCAGGTGCTGTGGTTGTGGCAGGAAAATATCATCTCTGGCGTAAATGCGCGGTGGTCCGGATCCTGACGGAATTGCGGGGAGCGGGCCCGAAATCTATTGCTTCATGAACCGCCCGCTGGTCCACTCCTTGATGGAACGGCGCTCCAGCTCGACCATCCCCAGCCGGGCGAAGTGGCTGGCAATGGCGGGGAACTGCTCGTTCAGAATGCCGGAAAGCACCAGGCTGCCGCCGGGACGGATCATCGTCAATAGATGCCGGTCGGCCTCCAGCAGGATATGCCCGAGGATATTGGCGACAACCACGTCGGCCTGGAATGGCACCTCGATGTCGTGGACATCGCCCTGCGCCAGCTCGACGCCGGAGACGCCGCACCTGGCAAGATTTTCCCGGCTCACGGCAATGCATTGCGGATCGTAGTCAAAGGCGAAGACGCGCCCATAGCCCAGCTTCCGGGCCGCCATGGAGAGAATCCCCGATCCGCATCCCGCGTCGATGAAGGACAGACCCTCGCCACTGTCGGCGGCAATTTCGTCAAGGTACTGGATGCAGGCCATGGTGGTGCCGTGGCTGCCGGTGCCAAAGCACATCCCCGGATCGATCTCCAGCAGCACGTCGCCGGGCTCGGCCTGGCATTCCTCCCAGCTGGGACGGATCACCACCCGCCTTGAAGCCCGGAAGGGATGGAAGTACCTCTTCCAGCTCTCCGACCAGTCCTCGCGCTTGATGGTGGCAGCCCGCACCGACTTGACCGGCGACGGCAACTCTGAGGCCCAATGCGGCAGCGCCGACTCCAGCTGACGCATCGCCGCCGCCTGCTCCTCCGGGGTATCACCGAGAATGTATACCGTGCCGGCATGGGCGTCGACATCCTCGTAGCTGGAGATGGCCGTGGGCGGGAAATCCAACGCCGACAGCAACTCCAGCAACACCGGAACCGTGAAATCGTCCACGGCGATCTCCACCGCAAAAATCGGATTGCCAGTGTCCATGGCCGCTAACTCCGTCCAAATGGCGACAACTGGCGCAACTGGCGGATGATCGGCGGCATCACCTCGAGCACGCGGTCAATCTCGGCATCGGTGTTGTAGCGCGACAGGCTCAGCCGGATCGACCCATGCAATGCCTTGTAGTCCAGCCCCAGCGCCCGCAGCACATGCGATGGCTCCAGCGACCCGGTGGTGCAGGCGCTGCCGGAAGACGCGCAGATGCGCGCGGCATCCCACAGCCGCAGCAGAATCGCCTCGCCCTCGATGTACTTGAAGCCGATGTTGGAGGTGTTCGGCAGACGGCATCCCGGATCGCCATTGACCAATGCGTCCGGACAGCTGGCCAGCAGGCCGCCCTCCAGACGGTCGCGCAATGCCTTCACCCGGCCGTTTTCCTCACCGATGTGCTCCATGGCCAGCTGCGCGGCCACCCCAATCCCGACGATGGACGCGACATTCTCGGTCCCCGCACGCTGCTGATTTTCCTGATGCCCGCCCGTCAAATAGGGTGCAAAAGGCACGAAACGCCGCCGGAACAACACCCCGACGCCCTTCGGCGCATGGAATTTGTGGCCGGACAGCGACAGGAAGTCGACATCCTTGAGCGCACCATGCAGGTCGATCGGAATCTTGCCGATCGCCTGGACGGCGTCGGTATGGAAGAGCGCCCCGCGGGCATGGGCCATCGCCGCCAGCTCCGCCACCGGATAGATGTTCCCGATTTCGTTATTGGCGAGCATCACGCTGACAATCGCAGTGTCGCCGGTGATCAGCGCCCTGGCTTCATCCAAATCGATCCGCCCCTTGCTGTCGACGCTCAGGTAGTCCACATGCACTCCCGCATGCTCGACCAGGTCCTTGCAAGTATTGAGGATGGCCGGATGCTCCACCGCCGTGGTCAGGATCCGGCGGCGGCCGCCCTGGGTTTCCACCGCACTGCGCAACGCCGCGTTGTCCGACTCGCTGCCGCAGCTGGTGAAGATGATTTCGGCGGGATCCGCCCCCAATAGCGCCGCCATCTGCTCCCGGGCTCTCCGGATCGCCGCGGCCGCCGGCCCGGCAAAAGGATAGACGCTGGAGGGGTTGGCATACTCGGCGGTCAAAAACGGCGTCATCGCCGCAAATGCCTCCGGCGCCACCCGCGTGGTCGCATTGTTGTCGAGATAGATGATCGGTTCAGACATCGACGCCGCCTCCGAATTACTTGACCTCGGTCACAGTGATGGCCGGCGAGATGCGCTCCTGCAATTTCGCCGCAATCCAATGCTCGATGGTCTTCTGGGACAGCGCACAGCCGGCGCAATGGCCCTTGAGACGGATCACGACATTGTCGCCCGAGACATCCACCAGCTCGGCATCGCCGCCATCGGCCTGCAGGCCTGGCCGGATCACCTCGTCAAAAGTGCTCTGGATCAGCCGCATCCGCTGGAACGCCGTGAGCGGACCGTCATTTTCCTTGACGGTTTCGGCACGCGCCGACGGGGTGCCCGCATCGGCCGCCGCGTCCTGCCGTCCCGCCATGTCGTCGAGAATCGCCTGGATTTGATCCTTGCAGCCGCCGCAGCCACCGCCGGCCTTGGTATAGAAGGTGACCTGTTCGACAGTGGTCAGGTGATTGAGCGCCACCACCTCGCGGATCTTCCTCTCCGTGACATTGAAGCACTGGCAGACCACGCGATCCGCGCCATCGTCCCCGGAAATACCCGGCAGGTCATAATCCGGATGGCGCTTGTGCATGTCCCGCAATGCCGCCTGGAAGGCCTCCATGCCCATCACCGAACAATGCATCTTTGCCTCCGGCAGCGACCCCAGGTAGTCCGCGATATCCTGGTTGGTCAGCTTGGCGGCTTCGGACAGCTCCTTTCCGATGAGCATTTCGGTCAGGGCCGATGCCGAGGCAATCGCCGATGCGCAGCCGAAGGTCTGGAATTTGGCGTCAGCAATCCGCTTGTGGTCCGCAGTGAGCTTGATCGACAGCTTCATCGCATCCCCGCAGATGATATTGCCGACCTCGCCAACGCCGTCGGCATCCTCAATCACCCCGATATTGCGGGGATTCCGGAAGTGATCCTGGACTTTATCTGTGTAATCCCACATGGTGTTCCTTCTTCCTGCAAATGAGAAAACCGCATGGCACTGGCTGGACAAAGGCAGTGCATGCGGCGGTTATTCAGGCTCCTGCGTCCGCCGGATGGGCGGGTGGAGATGCGGCGCGGTCGCAAACAGATGACTGGCGTGGCGCAGACCCGTTCCGTCTTCCGCTTTCCTTTTCCGGCCAGGGCGGCGTCAAGGCCGCCGCGCATAAAGAACTACGCCGGGGAAGCCATCGCGCCCCAGGAAACTCAAAGGAAACTGCGAAAATCCGAAACGAATCCGGCAGGCTCTTCGCTGCTGGCAAGGCCGGCGCGCTCGATGATCAGCCCTCGGACTTGGTCTTGGGCAGCCCCCAGGCACTGTCGCCGTCCTTGAAACGGCCTTCCTTCTTCAACTTGTCGATGCGCTCATGGCGCTTCAGGACGTTGCGCTTCTCATTGACCGCGCCCTTGGTCTTCAAACTGGGATGAATTGACATGGTGACTATGCCTCCTCTAGGGTAATTGATTTTTATGAGAATGTTTTTTCGATTAGCGGCTTACTATAAATCCTCCCGGAAAATCTGCAAACCGCCAGCGCCCTGCGGGCGGGATTATATCCGCCGCTATGGTTCCATGAGAAAGTCGTCGATCAACTGGCGGGAAATGCTGCCGGGTTCGGGAAATGGCGGCAGCTGTCCGTCGCGGCGGAACCACGCCGCCTCGACAATCTCCTCGCCGTCGGGCCGCACCTGGCCGCCGGCGTATTCTGCGGTGAACGCCGCCAGCAGGCTGTGCGGAAAAGGCCAGTTCTGGCTGCCAAAGTAGCGGATATTGCGCACCTGCACCCCGACCTCCTCCATGACCTCGCGCCGCACGCATTCCTCAAAGCCTTCGCCGGACTCCACAAAGCCGGAGATGTTGCTGAAGACCGGACGGAGAAAATTCCGGTTGCGCGCCAGAAGAATCTCGCTGCCATGATCCCGGGTGATGCGAACAATCATCGCCGGCGAAAGCCGCGGAAAACTCTTGAAGCCACAGGCAACACATTGCAACGACCCGTCATCGCCATTAAGCGCCGTCGGCTGCCCACAGCGCCCGCAAAAGCGGTGCTCGTTGCGCCAAATCGCCAGTTCTATTGCACGCGTGAGCGCCATGCATGGCTCGCAGGAGAATGCGTGCAGCAGCGAACGCACCGGCGTTTCCTGCCATGACGCCGGCAACGACGCCGGCCAGCACGACACCCCCCAATATCCCACACCTTCCACGTGGGCCGCCAGCACCGCCGACTCCAACGGCACCCCCTGCGCCCGGCATTGCCCAATCGTCGGCAGTCCACCACCGGAAATGGTCAATAACAGCCGCCCATGGGCGATCACCGCATAATCGCCATCCGACGGCGACATGGAAAACGTAGGTTTGTCAAGGTAAAATTGCATGGCTGTGTTGGTATGGGTGGTCAGTCTGGGCGGTGAGTGAAGAAAAATGTTTTCCCCCTCAGTTGTTCCCCGTGTTCCCCGTGTTCCCCGTGTTCCCCGTGTTCCCCGTGTTCCCCGTGTTCCCCGTGTTCCCCGTGTTC
>CAKUJM010000002.1 GCA_934661755.1 uncultured Lentisphaeria bacterium
CTCGGGTGGGGAAAGAATGCGTTGATAAAAGGATACAAGATCCATTGACTTTCTCTGGCTGATGCGAATGGGGGGGGAAAAATTGCACATTACTGTAGCGCTTCTTTTTCATTGTCGCTGGCGCTACCCATTATTTTTGTTGAAGAGCCTAAAATTCTCGCCTGGTCGGTCTTCCTCTACTCCTTCGGCTACGCCTTCGGACTCTGTTTTCTGGCGGTGGTGGTATGGAATAAATTCACCCCCTGGCCGCTGGAGTGGTGGGGGCACTATTTCTTCCTCAAGAATCTGCTGGTGGCGGGACTCATCGGCATCATCTCCACCTTCTGGTTCGGAATCTGCGGAACGAAGGATCTGTTCCGACTGTCCCGCGATCTGGAGGCGAGAGAGAACGACGTCCTCGACGACGGCCGCGTGGAAGGACACGTCTCAACCGCCGACCTGGCGCACATGAAGCAGATAGAAGCGGAGACCAATTCGATGCGGAAAGATTCCGCAGCGTCGGGGAAATAAGCTCACTGCCCGGGGAGGATGCCGGCGGAACCGGAACACACTCCGATTCCGCCGCCCTTTCCTCTGCCCCGGGCGGGTTACCTTGCCGCCCAGAGGGCGCCGCGCACGATGATCTCCAGGCTCTGCGGCGACCGGCGGAAATCCTCCGCGACGTGTCCGAGCGAGGAGTAGAACACCTTTCCTTTTCCGTAACGGCGCTTCCAGACCACCGGCATGACCGTGCCGTCGATCCAGGGGCAGACCGCGCCGTTGAACCGGGTGACCGCCAGCACCTCATTGCCGGGATCGACCTGCATGTAATACTGTTCGCTGTGCATGTCGAAGTCGCCGATGCCGTCGACGACCGGATCATGACCGGTGATCTCCACCCGGTAATCGATCACGTTCCCCGGATGCGCCACCCACTGTCCGCCGGTCATGAACTGATACTCCGTATCCTGCCGGAACGCGTCGCACATGCCGCCGTGCCAGCCCGCCAGCCCGACGCCGTTCAGAACCGCCTTCCGCAGCGCGGCGCTCCCCCCCGGAATCAGCGTGCCCATCGTCCAGACCGGAAGGATGAGATCGTACTTCGTCTCCAGTTCCGGCTGAAGCAGGCACTCCTGCTGATCGAAAATCTCCACCTCCATGCCGCGTTTCCGCAGCTCTCCCGCCACCAGATCCGAAGTCTGCACCGGTTCATGCCCACTCCAGCCGCCGCGGAAAATCAATGCCCGTTTCATTTTTCCATCTCCTGTTTTTATTCCGGATGCCTTATTGAATCAATCCAGTTCACCGAAGGTCAATCCGAGCGGCAGCGGCGCCGGACGGTCACAGCTGCTTTCGAGCATGACGGTCCGCTCCCTCCGCCCCGCTTCGATGATCGAACACATCACGTCGAGCACATGGTACGCCAATGCGCCGGAACAGCGGTGCGGCCGCTTCGTCGCGATTCCCTTCGCCATGTCGGCCAGCCCCAGACTTCGCATGTTGTCGTTGTACAGGAATGGGTTGTCCGCCATCGCCCAGTCGGCGCAAAGTCCCGCCTTGAAGAAGCGGATTCCGCCGTTGAAGGTGTTCGGGTCGGGGATGTGCAGCGCCCCCTCCGTGCCGTAAAGTTCGATGTCGCAATAGGAGCTGTGCTTCCAGACGTCGAAACTGGTAATCAGCGTGATGACCGCGCCGGAGACGAACTCCAGAATCGCGGCGATGTGGGTATCGACCTCCACCGGGAAGGTTTTGTTCACGTTGACCTTGATCCCCGTCCGGCAGTCGGTCGAGCGGGTGTTGACCGAAACCACCTTGCGGACCGGACCGAGCATGTTGACCAGCGCCGTGATGTAGTACGGCCCCATGTCGAAAAGCGGTCCGCCCCCCTTGAGGTAGTAGAAGGCCGGAGCGGGATGCCAGGATTCATGCCCGTGACAGAGCATGAAGGCGGTTCCGGCCACCACCTTGCCGATGAGTCCGTCGTCGATCAGCTTGCGGCAGGTCTGGTGGCCGCCGCCGAGAAAGGTGTCCGGCGCACAGCCGGTGCGCAAATGGTTCCGCTCCGCCAGTTCGAGAATCTCCTTTCCGGACTCCCGGTCGAGGCCGAACGGCTTCTCCGAATAGACATGTTTCCCCGCCTCCAGCGCCCGACGGTCGATCTCCGTGTGCGACTGCGGTGTGGTCAGATTCAGGACGATGTCGATCGCAGGATCCGCCAGCAGCTCCTCCACCGGGAGAGAACGGATGCCGTACCGCTGCGCCTTCTCCTTCGCCGCTTCCGCCCGCAGGTCCGCGCACGCCGTGATCCGCAGATCCCGGAACTTCGGCGCATTCTTGAGATAGATGTCGCTGATGTTGCCGCATCCGATGACTCCAACGTTCATGAAAATCGTTCTCCTTTTTGCATTCCCTTGACAAATCTTCCGGAACTGCATATATTATACACGATAAAACGCAAAACAGGAATGGAGAAACGCGCCAAGTTCATGGAGGAACATGTCAAACATCTGACGCCGTTCCGGCGGGAGTTTTCGCTGCTGCCTCGAATCGGTTTGATCGGCTTTCTCCCGGCGAAGCGCGACCGGATCCGGCAGACCTTCGAGTCCTGCAACTTCTCGTTCATCCTGAAGGGCGGCGGCGATTACCTCTTCCGCGGGAAGCGTTTCGCGGTGGAGGCGCCGTGCATGCTGATTCAGTGGCCCGGCGAACCGATGGATTACGGTCCCTCCGGCGAGTGGAGCGAGCTCTACTTCATCTATCCGCCGGAGAGTTTCGCACTTCTGACCGCTTCCGGCCTGATGAAGACCGGCGCCCCGGTCCGCACCATGTCGAATTTCGGCAGGATTCAGGAGAAGGCCGACCGCCTGCGGCAGGAACTGAACGGAGAGAACCTCAACGCGGACCGGATCGACCTGCTCTGTTATGAACTGCTGCTGGAAAGCTGGGTGAAGAGCGGCGAAGATCAGCTGAACCGCTCCCGGATTCCGGAGATCCGCCGCCGTCTGGAACGCCATCCGGGGCAGGAGATCGACTGCGCCGCGCTCGCCGCGGAGTTCAGCATGTCGCTCTCCTCGCTGCGGCGCTACTGGCGCCAGTACCACGGTCCGGAATCCTTCTCCGCCTACCGGAACGGCTGTTTTCTGCGGAAAAGCTGCCGGCTGCTGGTGGAAACCAGTCTGCAGATCAAGGAGATCGCCGCGGAACTGGAGTTCAGCGATCCCTTCTATTTCTCCCGGAAGTTTCATCAGCTTGCGGGAGTTTCCCCGCAGGAGTACCGGCGGAAGTATCAGGTGTTTCCGTAACGGCCGGCACATCTGCGGACAATTGCCCCTGCGGCTGATTCCGGAACCTTTCCAGAAGCCTCAGGACCTCCTGATCCGGGGGAGATTCCGCCGCTTTCGCAATCCGGTTCAAATTGGCTCGGCAGGTCACGTCGGCATAATGGCTTCTGATTGCATGGAAAAAGCCGACCACCAGCGCGGTGTTGAACAGGAGCACACTCAAGGCAAGCAGCAGTTTCAACCGCTCGCCGATCCGCTTTCCGGAACAGGCAAGCAGGAGCAGAGACAGCCCGGACAACAGCATGATCCAGCAGAAATAAGCGAACAGCTCCTGCACCGCACTCATCTGCCGCCCTCCCCCTCCGCCTTCCGGACCGCGTCGAAAAAAGCCTGCGTGATCTGGTCAAGGCTCCTGCCGTGATATTCCGCATACCAGTCCCGCCGAAGCGCCTCCGCCAGCGCATCGCGTCTGCCCTCCCGGATCAGTTGCGCCGCCCGGTCGCATGCCTCGCGATGGCGGGGCATACTGAAGAATTTCTCCCGGAGGATGAAAAAGCCCACCGCACCGCAGAAGAACAGGGCGGCGGCCAGCAGCACGCCCGCCGCCGGTCGTTTCCAGCGCCCGCGGTCCGGAATCAGCAGAAACTCCTTTTGTCAAAGCACCGGCAAAAGGAAAAATGAAGGAAAGGAATTATCCGATACGCATAGGCTCAACATCCGATGGATGCATTATCATCCATCGGAATCTCCGTCCCGTCTTCCATGACCGGAACCCTCTCCGCAACGGAGATGTTCCGCACCACGCCGGCCACGGTGACGTAAGCGCCGCCAGCCTTCCGCTCGTCCGGGACAAAGTATTCGATGGTCACTTCCGGGCGGTCTTTTTCGGAACACGGGTGGACCGCTATTCTTCCACGGGGATTTTATTTCCCGGCGGTGAAATTCTCTTTCATCCGTTCCAGAAACTTTTCGGCGGGATCGGAAAAGATCCGGTTCTTTTTCCAGACGATGTCGAGCCCCACTTCCAGTTTCGGTTTCAGCGGACGGAAGCACAAGTCGCTCTGGCTGGTCGCGTTGATGAGCCGGTCCAGTCCCAGGGCGCACCCCATTCCCGCGCGGATCAGCAGTGCGGCGTTGAAGATCAGATTGTAAGTCCCCGCGACTTTGACGGAGCCGCCCCATTCCCCGAACCAGTCGGCAATGATGCCGATCAGTTTTTCATTGCGGAACGTCTGTCTGGAGAGAAACAACGGCACCTCGGCAAGATCGGACGGACGGATCGTTTTTCGTTTGGCAAGAACGTGGTCTTTCCGGAGGATCAGTCCCCAAGTGTCTTTGAGGGGGAGCGGCAGACTGTCGTAGCGGGAAATATCCGTGGGCTGGATCAGGATTCCGAAGTCCAGAATTCCCCGGTCGAGCCGTTCCGTCACATCCTCCGCATTGCCGCTGTGCAGATGAAAGCGAACCTGCGGATGATCGGAATGGAAAAGATTGATGACCTCCGCCAGCAACGAGAGCGCCTGGCTTTCCCCGCAGCCGATGTAAATATCCCCGGCGACGGCACGGGAACCGGCGTAGAATTCGGCTTCTGTCTGGTTGACGATCTCCATGATCTCCTCGGCTCGCTGGCGGAGCAGCATTCCGTCCCGGGTAAGCGTAACGTGATGACTGCCGCGTAAGAACAGCTTTTTGCCGAGTTCATATTCCAGATCCTGCAGCTGCCTCGACAACGTCGGTTGGGTGACGTGCAGACTGTGCGCGGCGGCAGTCATGCTGCCGGTCTGTGCCACGCTCAAAAAATATTTCAAGACTCTGAGTTCCATGATTTGCCTCTCTTCCGGTTTATGAGACAATATACCTTGCGTATCCATGCTTTTCAAGCATATCATCATATAAAAACAAAGTATTTGCTATTTCATTGCACCGCACTTATATTAATGCTCCAATACACAAATTATCCTCAACGAAAGGAAACACAAAATGAAGACGATCGGAAAAATCATCGGTCTGGCCTTGCTGTCAGGAATCGCATTCACTTCTAGCGGAAAGGAAATACGGGAAATGACGGACATGAAAAATCCCGGCGTAAAAGACGAGAAACTCCAATTGACAACGGAATGGGACAAAATCTTCCCCAAAAGCGAGAAGGTGGACCATTGCAAGGTAACGTTCCACAACCGGTTCGGCATCACGCTTGCCGCCGACCTCTACAAGCCGAAGAATGCTTCGGGCAAACTCCCCGCCATTGCGGTTTCGGGTCCGTTCGGCGCGGTAAAGGAACAATCCAGCGGGATCTACGCTCAGCAGCTGGCGGAGCGCGGTTTCCTGACCATCGCTTTCGATCCCTCGTTCACCGGGGAATCGGGCGGCACTCCCCGCTTTGTTGCGTCTCCGGACATCAACACGGAGGATTTTTCCGCCGCGGTGGATTATCTGAGCAACCGTCCTGATGTCGACCCGGAACGGATCGGCATTGTCGGCATCTGCGGCTGGGGCGGCATGGCGATCAATGCCGCCGCCGTCGACACCCGTATCAAGGCGACGGTCGCCGTCACCATGTATGACATGACGCGCGTTACCGCCAACGGCTACAATGATGCGGATGACAATCCCCAGGCGCGGCGGAAACTGCGTCAGGCGCTGAACGCCCAGCGCACGAAAGATTATGCCGCAGGATTTTATGAACTCGCGGGCGGGGTGATCGACCCGCTCCCCGCCGATGCGCCGCAGTTCGTCAAGGAGTACTACGACCATTACAAGACCAAACGCGGCTATCATCCGCGCTCGCTCAACTCCAACCGGGGCTGGAACAAGACCTCCGCCATTTCGTTCCTGAATGCCAAACTGCTGGCCTACGCGGGCGAGATCTAATCGCCGGTCATGGTCGTTCACGGCGAAAAGGCGCACAGCCGGTATTTCGGCGAAACCGCGTTCAAGATGCTCAAAGGCGACAACAAGGAACTCGTCATCGTTCCCGGCGCAGTGCATTGCGATCTTTACGACAATATGAAGCTCATCCCCTTCGACAGGATCGACGGATTTTTCCGGAAATATCTTGGAAAGAAGTAAGAACACATGAAGCGCGGGATATTTCGTGGAATGAGCAAGGCCGGAGTATGTCTCTGCCTCCTCGCAGTGGCGGCATGGCTGTCTGCGGCCTGCTCGAAAAACGAAGGGACACCTGCCACGGAAAGAAATATGTCTGAAATCAAAATCACCATCGCGGGAAAGAATTTCACCGCAATTCCGGCAAACACCCCGGCTGCGGCAAAGTTTTTGAAGCGTCTTCCGCTGACGCTGCGGATGAACGAATTGAACGGGAATGAGAAATATGCCGGGCTGTCCGACAAACTCCCCGCCGACCCCGCATGTCCCGGCAGGATCGGCAGCGGGGAGCTGATGCTTTACGGAAATTCCACGCTGGTGCTGTTCTACGAGTCGTTTCCGACCTCATACAGCTATACCCGGATCGGTAAGATCACGGACGTCCGCGGGCTGAAAGAAGCCGTCGGCCGGGAAAACATCACGGTAACTTTTGAAACAATGCAGGATAAACAGTAAACTATGGAGGCCTCCATGAAGAAAGTGCTTATCATTTCCGCATCGCCGCGCAAGAACGGCAATTCCGATCTGCTCTGCGATGAATTTGCCAAAGGTGCAATCGAGGCCGGACACGAGGTGGAGAAGATCCGTCTCGCCGAGAAGATGGTCGGCTACTGCACCGGCTGCTATGCCTGTCAGAAACTGAACCGCTGCGTCCAGAATGACGACGCCAACGCGATCGTGGAAAAGATGCTTTCCGCCGATGTGATCGTACTGGCCACGCCGGTCTATTTCTACTCGATGGACGCCCAGCTCAAAGCTCTTATCGACCGGACCGTTTCCCGCTGGAGCGACTTCGGCTGCTTCAAGGGTACGGAGTTCTGGCATATCATCACCGCGGCCGATACGAATAAGGATATGATGTCCGCCACGCTGGAAGGCTTGCGCGGCTTCATGCGCGACTGCATGGAAGGTTCAATCGAACGCGGCGTCCTCTATGGGACAGGCGCATATGAAAAGGGCGAAGTCCGGTCCCTGCCGGTCTTCAAGGAAGCCTACGAAGCCGGAAAGACCTGCTGAAAACAGTTGATACGCCTTTATATCGGATGGTCGGGAGCGATCCCGACCGCCTTCTAACGGTCAGTTCGGAATACTCTCCGCACTGCGGAGACAATCTGAAAACATCCCTGCAGTTCAGATCGCGATGGATGCAATGTCATCCAGCGGGATAACCGTCCCGTCTTCCATGACCAGCGTCCTCTCCGGAACGGAGATATGCCGCACCACGCCGATCACGGAGACATACGCGCCGCCAGCTTTCCGCTCGTCCGGGACAAAGTATTCGAAGGTCACTTCCGGACGGTCTTTCAGGCGGGCGGCAAGATCGGTGAGACGGCGGTTCAATTCAGCGGCCTCCTGCGCGTCCAGTTCGCGCCTTTCAGTGGTTAGCCGGGCAGTTTCCCCTACTGCCGCCTCGTAGCCTGTCAGCGCGGCAAACGGCGCGAACTGTGCGGCTCTGTCGTGCATCGACATCTGCGGATGGTTCTGCGAGACGTGGTGCGACAGGCGAATGATGTCATCGTAGGGTGATGTTGCGTTCATAACCTCAATAAATCCTGTTGCCCTTTCCCTTGTAGAGCTCAAACGGGGCGAATGAATCTTTTTCCGCCATTTTTTTCACCTTCCCCAAATCTATCGCGGGATGTGAAAAAAATGGGGAGTAGGAGCATGGATCAATATGAAAATGGACGGGGGAGTCGAAGGCACTGCCGGTGCAGCGAAGGCCTTGTGGATTCCCAACTGGCTTGAATTGATCATGATGCAGTCCCTTGTGCGGGGATGAATAATCCAGACAGGTCGGCATGCTCCATCTGAAGGAGCTTCAGCTTCTTTTCCATGCCGCCCGCGTAGCCGGTGAGACTGCCGTTCGCACCAACGACACGATGACAGGGGATGACAAGGGATATGGCGTTGTGCCCGACCGCGCCGCCTACCGCCTGGGCCGACACCCTGGCTAGCCCGCGCCGACGGGCGATGGCGGCGGCGATCTCTCCGTAGGTCATGGTCTTTCCGTATGGGATGGCGAGCATGACTTCCCAGACGTCTCTGCGGAAAACGGAGCACCGCATGGACAGCGGCGGCGTGAAATCCGGTTCCACGCCGCCAAAATAGACGTCGAGCCATTCAATTGTTTCGCCGAAAACCGGGAGCATCCGCTCCTCGTGCTGCCTGGCAAGGGTGTCCGCGAAGTATTTTTGTCCGTCGAACCAGAGGCCGGCCAGGGCCGTCCCCTCGGAGGCCAGGGTGATGCCGCCCAACGGCGAGTCATAATGCCAGATGAAATCCATGCCGGTCATGCTCCGAAGTATATGTCTGCCAGGTGACAGGCCGCGCCGCAGATGCGCTTTTCTCTGCTGATGGATCTGCCGCCCTCGATGCGTTCGGTCTCGTCCCCGGCCTCCCGCCGCCGTGGCCCCTTGCCAGACTTGAAGCATGCCGCGTACCGGCGGGTCTCGGCGGCACTCCAGTCGATCCTCCCGGCGAGAATGCACCATTCGTTGCGGGGGCCGGGCAGCATCCCGCAGGAGTGGTTGAAGTCGTCGAAGGCAGGCTGGCGATTGACGGCGGGCTTGTACATTGGTCTCTAATAAGAGGGAATGCGCAGGGAAAACAGGCCTGGAATTGGGAGTGCTGGTGCAAAATATAGCGTATATTACATGTTATTCAAGTAGAATCAAACATGTTATGATTTAATCGGTAGGCGCTATGTAACACTTCCTCTTCTCACAATTCCTCAAAGAATTCTTCGCTTATTTCTGACAGTGTATAGGAAATACCTGTCTCACATACGCCAACTTTGTACTTAATCATATGCTCAACAAGGAGTTGTCCATTGATTAATACAATTTTGGATTGCGTAGAACGTTCGGCTTCCTGTTTGGCATTTGGTGAAAAATCTGAACATGTGACAAAGACACCGTTTTTACCATGAAGTGCTCCAATGAACTGCTGGATTTCTGGACGCTGAACATTTTTCCCCAGCGTATAATGTTTGGCTTGAACGCCAATGGTGTTAAGTCCAAGGGGATCTGCATAGATATTGATATAGCCGTCAATTCCACCGTCACCAGATGCCGGAGTATCTTCAGGTTTGCCAAAGAGCATGGTTGCTACAAGTCGATTTGCTAAATGCTCAAACGCCAGCGGACTTAAGGTCTGAACTTTCGACAACAATTTTTCTTTCAAGGTGTTCTGCGTTTGTGCAAAAGCATTGCCCATTATTTCTTCTGCCGATGCCTCCGGTTGTTCTCCTGTTTGCACAGAGCTATTATTAGTTGCTTCGTAAAGGAACAATGGTGGTTGCGTACCAGGAACTTGCTTGATTGGGCTATGGGGTAATTTTGCGGCACTCAGCAACATGGCACGCACTGGTCCTTGCGAATGACTCCACTCCAAATCAGGATATTGGTCTGTGATTGCCTTCATCATATCATTGGCAGACATTGATTTGGGAGCATTTGCCTTTAATATTTCGCAAGCTGGAGCATAGAAAATGCTGTTGCAACGCTTTTGGATATTATGGGCACATGACTGCATCGCAGAATTGACTGTTGCTGGAGAGCAATTCTCTGCATAATAAAACAACGGCGGTTGACTATTCTCAACCATGTGAATGGGTGAGGCTTCATTATTTGCCATCCGCACTAACAATGCACGAACCCCACCATTGCAGGCACGGAAATCCTTTTCTGGATGAGCCATGCGTATTGCCTCTATTATTTCAGCTACCCTCATCTGCACAGGAGCATTCTGATGAAGAATCATAAGGCATGGACCGTAAAAACGACTTGTGGTAGGTGTTGTATTGCTTGATTCTGTCATATGGATGTTCCTATTATTTTGCCGTGTTTATGTCTTTTTGAATGGTGGCGGATTATTTATGGTTCAATGCTCGTTCGCTACTGTTCGGTAGAAATACGGTTTATCTAGGAAATGTTCAAGGCGGACGACAAATTAAGAAAACGCTAAAACACTAAATTACAGCGTCATTTCCTTGAACAACGCATTACAATACCATCCTTTTCCATCTTTTCCAGTTCATACGTTCTTCAAGCGGATAAAGCAGAACCTTCGGATCAAGATCTTCCTTGGGACAGGCGAAAAAGCCGTGATGACGCAGATCTGGGTGGCACTCATGCACTTCCTGCCAGTCGACTACATCAAGTTCATGAACAAGGTTAAGAGAAGCCTGACGGAAATCACGACACGGCTCAGAGAACACCTGATGGGCAACAGCCACCTGCTGGAGTTGCTTTCTTCCGTCCGGAAGCAGCCCGCCTGGGACAACCTCCGACAATTGGAGATTTTCGGCGAGTTTTCAGTCTGAAACTTTTACCGGACAGCAGTTACAACTGGAATAAATGGTGCGATAGCCGCCCAAATCGGCGCCGTCTCGCCGAAAAAAAAAGAGTCTATTGCTACATTAAGTTGAGACACAAAAAAAACAACCCAGGAACAACCCTAACAGGTAAGGAGCGACAGGAGATGTACACCACCCAGAATGCAGATGTACAGGCAGCATTCGAGCTTTTGAACAGCACTCTTGACGAGGAGCGCAAGCGGATTTTCAAGGCAGGCTCGCAGGCAATGGATAGGCAGAACGTGAAACTGGCCATGGGCGTTCTTGACTTTGCACAGAAACTGATGGCGTTCCAGCAGGACGTACGGAATCTGCTGGAACGCTGGCAGAAACTCCAGGAGGCCAATGACATCGCGCCACAGGATGTCCAGGAGATAGTCGCCGGCGACGGAAAACTCTTCACGACTATCCGTAAGCACAAGACTGGCTATACCCGCAAGCTGGAGCACGCTCCATCACCAAAAAGCGGTTTTACGGTCACCTTTCCTGATGGCAAGGTCATCTCGGGAAAGAAGGCTGCAGACTGTTTTATCCAGACCATCGGCCAGATTGGCTGTCGCCGCGTGCTGCCACTGAGACTGGTACTCAATGGAGAACCGCTGATAGCCGAGAAGCCATCCGGCAAATACACTTCGGCTTGGTACAAGACACCTGACGGCTTCTATGTCAGCACCCACAGTTCCACCGAATCCAAGGCGAAATGTCTTGCCCTAATCTCAAAACGGTTGAATCTGGGGCTGAAGATTGAGATTTTGCCCGGACAAACCAGGAAGCAGTAATTTTTCGTTAATGTGCGAAATCCTGTGAAAGACTCGACCTCTTAGGAAGATTTCCATTCAGGCTTTTGAGCAGGATGACAACGCTCAAATCACCTACGAACACCTCCCTCCAGTAGTCTTCCCACTCCTTGGCATTTGCGAATCTCTTGAGGATGATGCGTGTGATCTTGGTGACTCCGCATTCGCTCCATCCATAGGCGATGATCTTGATTCTGCGTCCAGGCTCCCGCATGACTCGCTCAATCGTCGACGACGCCCTGGGCAATACCAGCCCCCAGCGCAGCCTTCTTCGGACATAGTCGAACAGTCCCGACCTCGCGTGCTGGAGATAGGACGCGGCCTTTTCGTAGCCCCGCCGTTCCAGTTCGGCCACCAGAGTCATGATCTTCGCCTCCGCCTCGTCGGCCTTGCCGCCAGCGCCGCCTTGTCGGCATCAGGGACTTTCTCGAAATCCCCAGCCGTCAGTTCGACGGCCATCGCGCCGACCAGCCGCCGCTACGCGGGACGCGCCTCCTTCACCACCGTCCCGTCCTGGTGCATCGCATGGTAGAGGTCGCGGGCGACGTGCCATTGGCACCGCTGCTACTCTTCAGCATACTGCGCGAAGCCTTCGGCGAGTCCCAGTTCCCCGCCGCAGACGACGATGCTGCCCGGCGCGAAGGCCGCCATTGATTATTCCATTGCACGTGGACCTCCGGACAGAAAAGCCCGGCCCAGCTCCCCAGCAGCACGATCTCGCCGGCCTGCGTCACTCCGCTCACGACCTTGAACGCCGTGCCGTCCGGCATGATCTGCATGGGTTGCTTCATCTTCCCATGGGGAAGCACAATATCGTCGCATCCCGTGAGCATAACCCATTCGTGCGCAGTCCGGCATGGCAGGTAGATGCCGCGGTCCCTCGACAGCTGGGCCACGCCGCGCCGGTAGCTTGTCTCGCCCACCGTCTCGACGACCAGCATCTCCAGTTCGTTGGTCTTGGTCTGGTATCGGCCCAGCTTCAGCAGACGCTGGGGCGGCGAGTGCGCCCGCCCGCAGACACGGCAGCTGACGCGCCGGAACGGAAGCTCCACCGCACCGAGCCGAGTGCGGATGCGGCGGTTGAAGTCGCCATTGAGCCGCCAGTGATTTCCTCCTCAACTGCAGTCGGTTCCCTTGCCCTTCAGCAGCCGCATCACCAGAACTTCCTGCAAAAGCATCAGCACAAGCCGCAGAATCTGGGCGAAGGCTTTCGCCTCGAACAGCTCAGCCAGCTTCAGCACCAGAATGTCCAATGAAAAATGTTCCTCCGACAAGCAAAACTGCAAATCCATGCTAACTTTACACTGCATCTGTCCTCTCCTCTGTTTAGATTTATTGTTAAAACTAACATAAGAGGCAGATGCATTATTTTCGGACAACCTACTCTTATTTCACAAATTTTCGCACATTACCGAAATCAGAGTTTAGACATTCACAGCAGCGAGCCAGGTGAACCATGAAGGGCAATAGTGTTCCAGAATCGGCGGCTCATCCCGCAAATACGTCAGGTGTTCCGCAGTCATTTTCAGGGCAGTCCGTCGAAGATGCGGACATGCGCAGCGACTGCGCGGCGGAGCATCTGCGCCGGACCGGCCCGAAAGCGCGCATGGGCGCCATGGATTGGCGGGATGGCACGCTGGCAAGCGCAGATGTCGTGATCTGCGGCGGCGGGCCGGCCGGGGTGCTTGCGGCACTGGCGGCCGCCCGTCTCGGGGCCGGCGTGATCCTGGTCGAGCAGACCGGATGCTGCGGAGGCATGGCGACCAGCGGGCTGGTTCCCGCGGTCATCCACCTGTCGGATCGCCGCCATTGGGTGTCATCCGGAATGCCGCTGGATTTGATGGCACGGATGGCCCGGCGCATGGGATTGGACGGCGTTGATCCGATCTGGCAGCATATCGATCCGGAAGTTTTGAAGCGCCTGATGGATGAGATGCTCGCGGAAGCCGGGGTGGAAGTACTGTTCTGCATGAAGCTTGCGATGGCGGAAGTCATCGATGGCCGGGTGGCGTCAATCCTGGCTGCCGGATGCCGCGGGCTGTGCCGGATTGCCGGCAAGGTCTTTATCGACTGCACCGGCGATGGCCTGCTTTCGGCATTGGCGGGCGCGTCATTTGAATGCGGCGACCCGTCGGGAAGGGTCATGAGTCCGACATTGTGCGTCCAGTATTCGAACATCGACCTGCAGGCGGTCCGGGACGCCGGAGTGCGCGGTGACCGCGTGGGGAGATTATGGATGGAGCACAAAGCGGAAATCCCCCTGGACGAGTACCACATCGTCGGGGTCTCCGAATACGGCAGCGGCTCCGGATCCGGCAATCTCGGGCATGTCTACGGAGCCGACCCGATTGACGAGCGGTCATTGAGCCATGCCTACGCCGAAGGGCGGCGGGTAGCGAAGGTCATGCATGACTTCTACCGGCGTTTTGTCCCCGGATTTGAAAAATCGGATCTTGTCGGCACGGCGTCGCTGCTGGGAGTGCGCGAGAGCCGGCGCATCGAATGCGACCGGCGGCTGACGATTGACGATTACCGTGCCAGACGTCATTTTGACGATGAGATCGGCTGTTTCTATTATCCGATTGACATCCATGCCTCAAGCACCGACGCCTCCGAGCAGCGGGAAGTGGGGGCACGGATGCAGAGGACGGCATACTCTCCCGGCGAGAATTACGGAATTCCCTACCGTGCGCTGACGGTGAAGGGCCTCGCCAACCTGCTGGTAGCGGGGCGCTGCATTTGCACGGACCGTGCCATGATGGCAAGCATCCGGGTGATGAGCGGCGCAATGATCACCGGTCGCGCGGTCGGTTTCGCCGCGGCGCTTTCCGCCGCAGGCAGCGGTGCGGTCAGGGAAGTCGATTTTGCGCAGCTGCGCCGGCGGTTGCGCGAGGATGGCGCCTACTTGCCGGATCGCCATGGCGCGTGAGGCATTTCCCAATCCCGCAAAATGGGAAACGCCCGCCCCCCGTGTCGTCAAGGGCTCCACAGGCCTTTTCCGGTAAGAATGCTCAAAAATGGTGCGGAAATGCCATGGATTTACGGCACAGGACTTGGAAAAAGGAGGAACACCCCAAAATGAAAAACAATACTGGAAATTACGGATGCGCGGCCATGGCGCGGCGCCTGGCCTTTACCCTGATCGAACTGCTGGTCGTGATCGCGATCATCGCCATTTTGGCGTCGATGCTGCTGCCGGCATTGAGCAAGGCGCAGGCCATCCGATGCACAAGCAATTTATTGTGCTGGACAAATTAAGGTCAGTATGCTATATTATGTTGCATGACAACGAAAAAAACAAGACAACGCACCGTGAGCAACGTCCAGTCCCTGCCGGAAAAGGGACGTTCCGTCATCAGAAAAAAGGTCTATGCCGCCTACAAGGCGGGCTTGACGAAATATGCAGCCGCCATGAAATGCCATGTGCATGAGCGTACTGTCGGCAGATGGTATGCAAAGTTTTCCGAACTTGGTGCACAGGCTGTCCACGGTTGCAAGCGAGGCCCGAAGCCTGGTGGCGAGAAACACAAGCTCTCCGACCATCAGCTCGCGGAACTGAAAAGCATCATCACGGACAAGACACTCGGCCAGCTGAAGTTCAAATTCGCCCTGTGGTCTTCCAGGGCAGTGAAAGAACTTGTATTCAGCAAGTTTGGCATTCAAATCAGCCGCCGCACGGCTCGTAGGTATATGCAGAAACTTGGTTTTACATATCAAAGTCCAATCAGGCTTGCGAGGGAGCAGAATCCGGCCAAGGTAGAAGCCTGGATCAGGGAGGAATATCCTGCCATACGGAGGAAGGCGTCCGCCGAAAAAGGGATCATTCTCTGGGCGGATGAATCCTCGGTTCTCACATGCGAGACAAAGTCGCGTGGCTATTCGCCGAAAGTGACAAGCCCTGTGCTTCGCGCCCCTGCAAACCGCTCCCTCCGGTGCAACATGATCTCGGCGGTCAGCAACAGAGGGGACATGAGGTTCATGACCTTTGAGGGTGCAATGAATGTCGATGTGTTCAAGGAATTCCTCACGAGGCTTGGCAAGGAGATAAAGGGCAAGATTTTCCTGATAGTGGA
This sequence comes from uncultured Lentisphaeria bacterium, assembly GCA_934661755.1. GTDB lineage: Bacteria > Verrucomicrobiota > Lentisphaeria > Oligosphaerales > Oligosphaeraceae > CAKUJM01. Next base: position 15,593 of record CAKUJM010000002.1, read on the forward strand.
CAATCTGAAAGTACATCATGCCAAGTGCCTTGCGGAATGGCTGGAAAGTCGGAGCGCAACGCTGGAGATCTCCTATCTGCCAAGCTACTCTCCTGAACTGAATCCAGACGAGTACCTGAACAGGGATTTGAAGGCTGGATTGGCGGAACAGAATCTTCCCGCCTCAAAGGATGCGTTGAAGCATAGCGTCGAGACGCATATGAGGAAAAGGCAGAGCGCACCTGAATCCATAAAGAAGCTCTTTGAAAAAGACGAGGTTCGCTATGCGTCTGAAGATTACTGACATTTTCTATGGCCAGCACAATAAAGACACGCATAGGAGACTGACCCCATGAAAAAGACCATTACCGCACTCGTATTTGCACTGGCCGCGCTGCTGCCGTTCTGCGGCTGCGCGAAAAACGATACGATAGCCACCACAAAAACGGGAGATAAAGCCATGAACAACACCGGCAAAGCACTTGTCGTTTATTTTTCCGCCACAGGCACGACCAAAGGCGTAGCGCAGCGCCTCGCCGGAGCCATCGGAGCCGACCTCTTCGAGATCGTGCCCGCCCAACCGTATACCGAGGCCGATCTCAACTGGCGGAACAAACAAAGCCGCAGTTCCGTCGAGATGGCCGACCGCATGAGTCGTCCCGCCATTGCGAAGGCCGTGCCGGAGCTTGCCAAATACACTACGGTCTATGTCGGGTTCCCGATCTGGTGGTCCCGCGAGCCGTCGATCATCGACACTTTCGTCGAATCGAACGCCGCGGCGCTTGCCGGAAAAACCATCGTCCCCTTCGCCACCTCGGGCGGCAGCGGCATGGGAGACTCCACTGCCAATCTTCAGACGCTCGCGCCGAAGGCCAAGGTCACCGAAGGCCGCCGCTTCCGCGCTTCCGCCGATGCCGAAACGCTCAAAGCCTGGGCGGCTGAAATCACAAAGTAAGACCTCGTCAAGCCGATTGGAAGACAAATTCGGTGGTCGAGAGCGATCCTGACCGCCTTCTAACGGTCAGTCCGGAATACTCTCCGCATGCGGAGACAGTCTGAAAGCGTCCCTGCTGTTCAAAATACGATGGATGCAATATCATCCAGCGGAATAATCGTCCCGTCTTCCATGACCAGCGTCTTCTCCGGAACGGAGATGTGCCGCACCACGCCGATCACGGAGACATACGCGCCGCCAGACTTCCGCTCGTCCGGGACAAAGTATTCGATGGTCACTTCCGGGCGGTCTTTCAGCCGGGCGGCAAGATCGGTGAGACGACGGTCCAACTCTGCGGCCTCCTGCGCGTCCAGTTCGCGCCTTTCAGTGGTCAGCCGGGCTGTTTCCCAGACTGCCGCCTCGTAGCCCGTCAGCGCGGCAAACGGCGCGAACTGTGCGGCTCTGTCGTGCATCGACATCTGCGGATGGTTCTGCGAGACGTGGTGCGGCAGGCGAATGATGTCATCGTAGTCGGTCACTTCATCACCTTTTCAAAACGGAAGAAGTATTCTCCTCCCGGAGTATCGCAGGTCTCTTCGCGGGGTTCGGGATGGTGCGGATTGTAAAATTCCACAATGTGGAAGCCGCACTTGTTCACGTAAAAATGGATGTTGCGTTTCTCGAAATACGGGGTGTGCGTTTCCCAGGGAGAATAGCGTATAAACAAATATTACCGCAACTTCTTTTGTTCTGAGATACTAAAAAACGCCTGTTTAGGAAATTTATTCCATAAAGATGCCGAAAGGGGCATTTTTATTTCAATAGGCTATCTTAACAAATTGCAAGAAAGGTTGCGATATTATGAATGCAGTAATTTATGCTCGCCAGTCGTCGGGAGACGAAGACCAGTCCGCAAGCGTTGAACAGCACGCCGGATATCCGGCGGGGGCGCGACGTTTGATTGCCGATGCGTGGCAGGAGGTCGATGACGCGATTGCGCTCTGGCCCCAGTTCTGGGGAATGCGCCTTCAGGACAGTGGCGTCCGACTGCGGCTGCTGCCCCGTCCTTTCGCGGTCGGCGTCGACACGTGGAGCCGTGGGGAGCTCGCCTACATGGTTGATTCGCAGATTTACCGGGCCGATCTGCAAACGCCCTACGATCTCTTCATGGAAATCACGCCGCAACAGGCGTGGGAGTGTTCGATACGATACCGGACGATGACGGCGGCGCTGGCGCGGGCGGTCGACGGGCTGAAACGCGCCGCGCAAACGGTTCCCCCGGAATCCGGCGCGTGGGCGCTGACGCAGGCGGCAACGCTGGAAACATTGCATTTTTTCTGGAAGACGTATGAAAATATCTTCAGATTTTTCGCCGCCCGCGATCTCGGATACGGCGCGGCGGAGCAGCAGGGGGATGTCGATTCCGAACTCGCCAACCTCGAGTCCGGAATCGCCCATCTGGAGTGCCATCCGGAAACGGTTCTGCGTGCCGCCCGGAAGTGGGGGCAATGTTTCGGCCCCGATCTGACCGACGATCTCCGGAAGAAATTACACCTGATGCAAAAGCGGGGCTGATCCGTTTGCCGCACCGGAATTCTTCGATTCCGGCGCGGCAAACCGGATTACATCAGCGACGGGATTTTGGTGATTTGCGAGGGGGTGCACCCCTGTTCCTCCAGTTGGGCCGGAGAGGTCGCGCGCGCCGAACCGTCGGCATACCAGGCATTGACGCTGCCGTTATGCCGGGCGTGAACCTTGAAGTTTCCGAGCAGCGTTGCGAAGTCCACCAGATAAATCTGCTGCATGTAATTGGTATCGCCGGGCGAGGTCAGCACCGAATCCATATACAATGAAAATTGCGAAGGGCCCAACCGGACGCCGTCGATGCGTTCACTGTCCTGTGGAATTCTGCCGAAATTATAGGTCAGTTGCGCCGGGGATTTGCTGGAGTCGCGGTAATTCTGACGCAATCCGTAGGTACGGTCGATGGCCTCCACGCTACTCGGTTTGCAGGAGGGGCACAGGAGCACCGCGCTGCGGCGGGGCAGATAATTGCCGACCAGTGCCAGACGTGCCGGCCAGTAACCGTTTTCCCACCACGTGGTGTCGTTGTAGTAACGTACCGGATGATATCCCTCGTAGTCATCGGCGTAGAGCAGCGTCGCCAGACCGAGCTGACGCAGGTTCGACACACATTTGATGCTCTTGGCGCGGGCGCGCGCCTTATTCAGGGCCGGAAGCAGCATCGAAGCCAAGATCGCGATGATCGCGATCACGACGAGGAGCTCGATCAGCGTGAAGTGTCTGCTTCTTGCACGATTCTCCGTGCGGTCGGATTTTCGGTTGCCTTTCATTTTTTTCCTCCTTGATTTTCATCATTTACCGGAACCAGATTTTACCGTATTTCCTGAAATCCTTGTTGTCGTTGATGCCGCCGAAGAGTCCGACGCCGTGACGGACACCGGAACCGATTTTCGCCTCCTTCCCTGCGGGTGCGAACGGTTTTTCATCCGTGTCGTTGACCAGAAGCGCGAATCCGAAACTCGTATCCGGCTCCGGCGCGCGGTCGAGTCCCAGCGCGACAAAGGGGATTGCGATCTCATAAACCGATTTGTCGCCATTGCGCGTGAATTCCGTCCGCACCCGGTCGTCGGAGGTCTGCGACCCCAGTTTCGGATCGTGGGCGATCCAGCGCCAGTTGAAGGTTTTTCCCGGACTCCTAGCCCCGACGCCGTATTCGAAAATCCGGTGGCCGTTCCAGCCGAATTGTAAATTCGGCGACCACGGCTTGTCGGCGTCGACGTCAAATCCGAGCTGAAGCGAATCGTAACGCCACATATCCCCGGGCGCTCCCTGACAGATGTGTTCATTGTCCCGGACCGTCACCCGCAAATGAAGCGCCTCGTCCGTACATGCCGTCTGCAAGGCGGCCGAACAATCCTCCGGCGCGATTCCCGCTTCGTTTTCCGGCATGCCGAAGGCGAAGAAATTCTCCGTGGCGACGGTGGCGATTTTCGTCCAGTCGATTTTGGGACCCGGAACCTTTGCGCACTCGATGATGCCGAGATTGGCTTCCGCCTCCTGCGACGCGGCGATTTCCGCGGAATCCGCAACGATCCGCAGCGCCGCCGTCGCTTTGCCGAGGTTCGTTGCCGGAGCCGCCGGAATCGCGAAGGTGACGCTCCCGCACGCCGGAATCGTCACCGGTGCGCTGGTGTAGGTGGTGCCCTCGGCCGTCACCGCCTTCGCCACCGCAGATACGGGGGTGCGCCAATTGGATTTTGCGGTCACCATGACGGTCAACGGTGACGCTTTCTCCCACCTGATTTCGTGCGCGAGAATCTTGAGCGCTTCTTCGACCCGCAGTTCGCGGGCGCGCCATTTCCCGTCTTTCTTGCCGAGCACGGTGTAGATTCCCGCCGGGGTTCCCGCCGGAATTTCAACCGACTCCGCGGCGACCCGCAGGGGCGGAGCCGCAATCACGTCGCCGCCGTCGAGCGGAACCCGGTCTCCGGCCAGCGCCTCGACCGGTTCGTCCCGGAGGTAATCAAACAACGAATCGTCTTTCGTCCACCAGTAAACCGGCGCGGGCGACAGCGTGAAAACGCCGTCCGGCGGGAGTTCCAGCGGCGCGTTGGTCATCGTGGCCGCCCGTTCGACCGGAAACGGCGCCTGGAACGGCACCGTTTTTTCCGTGTTCCACGCGAGAACGGTCATGCTGCCCGGAGTCCGGCGGAAGAGCGCCAGATGCGTTTCCGGCGAGAGCCGGAGCCACTTCCCCGCCTCGGTGAACTCCCCGAGATTGCGGCAGACGGCGGCGTAAGAGGCATACGACGGTTTCGGCCGGTATTCGGGGTAGATCATCGAAAACCCCTTCTCCCCCGGCGAATTCGAGTGGTAGTAGAGCGCGAAGTAGGTCATGCCGGTCACCCGGGTGGTGGCGGCCAGCGCGAGGGCGCGGGTGACGTAACACGCCTGAAGGTATTCGTCGATCCCCTTGACCCAGCTGCCGCCTTCGCCGGTGCTCCAGCCGAATTCGGTGAAGAAGACGGGAAGATCCCGTTTCCCGATCGACTCCAGATATTCCATGAGATCATAGATCCGCTTGATGAACTCCCCCTCCGGCGCGGTGGCGTTGACGTACGGATGGACGCAGACGCCGTCCACGACATCGTAGAATCCGAGGCCGCCGAGTTTTTTCAGCAGCGCCATATCGATGTTGCAGTGGCCGGGGCCGAGCACCTGCGTATCCGGGTGAACCGACCGGATCGCTTCGCGGGTGATCTTGTGCCATCGAACATACTCCTCCCAGGAGTCGGACCATTGACCCTCGGGTTCGTTGTAGACGTTGAAATATTCCGGAAAATCCTTCGTCTCGGCCATGCGGACGATGAGTTCGCGATATTTTTCCCAATCCGCCGGCTGGTAGACGTTGGATTTTTCCCGGCCGGAATGCGCCGGCTTGAGCCACAGCGGAAACGGGCTGCCGACGGTCATGATCGTCTGGAGAAGATCGTCGGCGGGGAATTTCCAGATCGGCGTGGGGAGCACCCTGCCGTTTTCATCGAGCTTCGCGGTGGAGATGGCGGTGAACCACCAGTCCCAGCGTCCCCCGGCTTCGGCGGCCAGTTTGCGCCCGGCCGAGACCGCGACCGAACCGAAACGCGATTTTTTCCGGATCGCTTCGTCGAGCAGCGGGCCGCTGACGCTGGCGGTGACGTTGTCTTCCACAACGGAGCCATCCCGGTACCGGGCGGAAATCACGAACCGGTAGAAGCCCGGATTCTTGAGCGGAACTTCATAGCTCTCCACGCCGGGTTTGAGTTCGAAGCGGTCGAGTTCCCGCCCGCTTTCGTCGCTCATGACCACCGATCCCGCGACGAGCGACGCGGGGTTGTGGGGTTTCACGGCGGCGATGCCGGAGGCGGCGTTGACGATGTTGGCCTCGGTGCCGGTCAAGACCGCGTGGGCGGGAATCGGAATCAGCCGGAGTTCGACGTCGTCCAGATAATAGGTTCCCCGGGCGGCGCCGTCGGCCATGACGTGAACCATGGCGCTGCGCATTTGTTCGCAATCCCAGTCGAAGACGACGCGCTGCCAATCTTCGGAAATCGGCAGTTCGCCGGGAGGCGACGGGTAACTCAGCGCCCCGGTGCGCGAGGTCATCAGTGGACGCAGACGAAATCCCCTGGCGCTGAAATTTACGGCCCGCACCCGGGCGGAAACCTGAAGCCTGACCCGGCTCCCCCGCGGAAGTTCCGGCAGAATGACGCCGCGGGCCATGACCAGTTTGCCGAGTTTCTGAACGCCGCCGAGTTCGACCTTTAATGCGTCGTTTTCATTGGAGATCCGGGTGTGTTCCCCGCCGTAATCGGCCACGCTCCAGCCGCAAGTCGAACCGTTGGAAAAATCGTCGGTTTGCAGTACCCGTCCCTCCGGCGGCAATGGATCGATCAATTTTTCCTCATCGAAGGGAAGCGCTTCCAGTGCAATCGAACGGATCAGAAACGTCCCCGTCGATTTTTCCGGCGTGAAGAAGTAGACCCGGGCGTTGGTGACGTTTTCGGGAAGTTCCCAGTACTTCTGCGATACCGCCTTAAAGTTCAATATGAGCTTTCCCGGAAGGAAGAGCAACCCCTTGGAGGAATCGCACAGAATCGCCGCTTCCACCTTGCCGGAGAAATCGACGTTTTCGGCGGCGACCGTCAACCCCAGCATCCGTTTTTCGCCGGGCACGGGTTTCGGCAGCGTCACGGCGTAGGTGTAGAAACAGCCGGATTTTTCCGGCGCGACCGGCTGACCGGCGGCCAGCGCCCTGTCGGAACGACGTTCGAGGATGGTTCTGCCGACCGGTTCGACGCCGTAAATGGCAAGGTCCTTCGCGCTCCAGCCGATCCGCACCCGCCACGGCGCGTCGGCCGCGACGGCGGCCGCCGTCAGCAAAACGGCCGCCGTTCCCGTCATGAATTTTTTCCAGCACATAAAATCACCCCCTACGGTTAAAATAACTCAGATTGTCCGGTGCGGAGCCGGACCGGTGGATTCACGGACGATCAGCTCCAGATCCATTTTCACCTGAACCCGGTGATTGACATAGTCATTCATCATCCGGAACACGTAGTCGGCGGTCATCTCTCCGAGCTTCACGTAATCCAGCCGCACGGTGGTGAGCGACGGATCCAGGAGGCGGCACGCCGGATTGTCGTCGAATCCGGTGATCGAAAATTCACCGGGAACCGACCGTCCGGTGCGGTTGGCGCACCGCAGGAGTTCGATCGCCAGCGAGTCGGAGGTGCAGATGATCGCCGTCGGTCCGCCGGGACGCAGAAAACGATCCTGTATGGCAAGACCGCTTTCACGGAACGTCTTCAACGGTACTTCGATCACGTTTTCAACCGCCGGTTTCAGCTTCAGCTCCGCCAGCCGTTCGCACACCGCCTCCAGACGTTCGCGGAAGTGAAGCACCACTTCGTCGCTGATCGAAAAAATGCCGAAATCGCGATGTCCGAGTCCGTAGAGATGATCGACGGTCTCGCGCATGACCTTGCGGTTGTCGATATCGATCTGATTGAATTTCCCGGCGCTGTTGTTCTGGACGATGTAAGGCAGATTGTGGGCGATCACCTTGTTGATCGAATCGGAGCAGTCATGGGAGTTGTAGACGAAGGCGACCCCCGCCTGAACGTCGGAGAATTCAAGCAGCGCCAGCGCTTCCGGCAACTGCTCCTGCGTGACGATCTGCAACTGGGCGTCCTTGGCCTGGGCGCGCATGGTCATGCCGCAGAGAATTCCCTGAAGCGAAGTCTCGGGATATTTCTGCATGCTCTCAAGCACCACCAGAAGCCGGCGGCTCTTGCTCTGACCGGGCGCGACGAACGTGCCCTTGCCGGTGATCCGGTAGATCAGCCGTTCGTTTTCGAGTTTCTTCATGGCCAGCCGGACGGTGTTCCGGCCGATGCCGTATTTTGCGGCCAGTTCGCCTTCGGTCGGCAGTTTGGCGTTTTCCGCGAACATCCGTGTGCGGATGCCGTGGCGAAGCGCCTCCGCCAGCTGGAAGTAAATCGGTTTGCAGCTGCATGGATCCACGGTCATTGTTGCTCCTCCTCGACTTTCAGGCGGCCGAACTCCCGGGAGTGGGCGAAAAATTCCCGGCTCCCGAAGAGCGCCGCGCGTTGTACGCTGTGCCCGTGGCAGCGTGAGAGTTTCCATTCGATCCGCAGTTCGTCTCCGGCGAAATCGACCGGAAACGACACTTCAAATTCATAATATTCCGCATGGGGCGCGCACCGGTTCGTCGTCGTTTTATCCGGTTGATAACAGCGGTTTTCGTCGAGAATTTTACCGGTTTCGACCCCGGCGGACGGCAGAAAGAAATATTGCCGGATTCCCGACCGGTTCTGAACGAACGCCTCCAGGCACGAGCAGCGCCAGTGATCGATGTGAATGACGGTGTCTTCCGCTCCTTCCCGGGCGACGCCCCGCGCCAGCAACCGGTTTCCGACCAGAGCCATTTGCAGCTCGCCGATGGTTTCGCCGTCGGCGGTGAACGGGAACGGCCGGGTGAACTTCGGGGAACCTCCCGCAGGAACCCGGTGAATCACCGACTCCGCCACCGACGCGTAACTCCAGACGCGAAGTTCGTTGCCGAAGCGCAACTCCAGTTTCCCGGAGTCCGGGGGAAGGCGCAACACGGCTTGGGTGCTCTCCTCCGGCGCGAGATCGAGTGCGAGCGGGGGATTGCCGGTGACCGTCAGCGTTCCGGTCAGCCGTTCGGAAGCCGGATTGCGGATTTCCAGAAGCGCTTCGCCGTCGGCGATGCATTCGCCGTCGCGCAACACGGGCGTGGTTCGCAGCGTCACCCGGCTGCTCCACGGCTGCCGTTTTTGTTTCAGGAAATCGCGCCAGGAACGGAAGAGCTCCATCGTCTCCTCCCCCAGTTTGCCGGAGGGGTAGTGGAACGGCACCTCCCAGCTGACGATGCCGCCGCCATCGATGATATTGGTGTTGATGCCGTGGAATTCATCGGGGGAGTACCGTAAGGGCAGCGAACACCAGTTGGTTCCGGCGTAAGTCAAAATGTGATATTGCGCCTGACCGACCAGCGGCTGAAAGCAGCAGCTCCACTCCGGGCGGGTGTTCTCGCCGGAGGTGTAATCCTCCTCGACGCAGATGGTTCTCGGATTCACATCCACCCCGGGGTTGGCGCAAAAACACGAATCGGGATTTCCGCTGCGTACAGCGGAAGCCAGACTCGCGAAGTTCGGCTCGTCCGGGAAATCGTAGAGACGATCCTGATGGTAGCAGCCGTCGAACCACCAGCCGTGAACCCGTTTTCCCCAGCGCTGCGACCATTCGCGGATCATCGTTTCCCAGTTGCGCAAAAATGTGCGGAGCCGCGGATCGGATTCCTCATGGCCCTGATAGCGGTTGCCCGGCAACGGCGACCAGAGATGAAAACTCCAGGGCGGAATCCCGCGCAGCGCAATCGAGGCAACTTCATCGCTCATCGGCGCGTGACACGGCAGATAGACCATCAGCCGGATGCCGTATGGCGCCAGCGCCTCCGCCATATCGGCGACCAGATCGCGTTTCGAACAATGCGACGCGTCGCCAGCGCGTCCGGTCAACCGGTCCAGCGCGGCGTTCGGCGCGCAGAACCAGCCGCTGTTCTGGGTCAATGTCAGGAAGAACCATCCGGCTCCGATCTCGGCAAGTTGCGCGGCCAGCGCGTCAACGTCGAACGCGTCCACATGGGCGTTCCATCGTTCCGGCGTCATCGGCGTTTCCGCCGTCTCCCGGGAGAGGAAGTGCATGAAAATTCCCCAGCGGGAGTCCCGCATCCATTTGCAGCGTTGCGCGTTACCGTTTTCCGACTTCATTCGACTCCGCTCCTCCGGTTGCACCCGTTTCCGCATTCAGGGAAAAACGAGTATTTTTTTTGATTTGTTCCATATTATACTATATATGGTATTTTTATAAAGTAAAACCGTTTTCTCAAAAAAATCGAAATTTTTTCAAATATTGCGGGCACCCCGCAGAAACATACAAGGCGCCGCTTCGGATGCGGCGCCTTGCATGGCCGAATGACGGCGGGGCGAATTTTTTGGTAATGTGCGAAAACCTGTGAAAGGTTCGACCTCTTAGGAAGATTTCCCTTCAGGTTTCTTGAGCAGGATGACAACGCTCAAATCAACTACGAACACATTCCTCCAGTAGTCTTCCCACTCCTTGGCATTTGCGAATCATCCTCAAGCGATTCGCCAATCAAAAGACCTCCCCTTGCAGGGGAGGCTTTATCTGTCGTGAAAAGGTGAGGGCGGTTTTTTACGGCCATGCCATGCACTGCGGCACGTCAAGCCCGGCGTCACCCCCTCGCCCCTCTCCCCCAGCCTCCCCATGCAAGGGGAGGGGGCAGACACATCTTTACTCCATCAGTTTCCGGAAGTATTCGCGTACCGGGATCCGGTATTTGGCGGGCGGCGGGGCATTCATGTGATGGTTGGCCAGTCCGCCTTCAGCGTCATTGTTTTTTTCGGCCGTCTCTTCGGCAAGTGCAATGCGGGCGGCGTTGAAGCGCTGCGCCCAGTCATCGATCTGCGCCGCGATGGCCTCCTGGGAACTGGCGGCGGCCTCATAGCGCCGGTAGAGCAGGGCATTTTCGGCGCGTTTCTGCTGCCGTGCCAAATTCCGTGCGCTTTCGCCGGAGAGCGCCTGGCGCATCGCCGCTGCCGAATCCGGGCAGGTCTCCTCGACCATCTGCGACAGCGACTCGATTTGCGACTGCAACTGGCGGCTTCGGCGGTTGAGGTCCTTCTGGGCATCCCCGATCGCCGCACGCCCATTCTCTGCGGCGTGTCGGGATTTCTCCATCAATTCCCGCTGTTGTTCCGCCAGCCTCCGGAGGGCGTTTTCCAGGTATCCGGCCTGTCGCCGGCGTTCGTCCTCCAGCAATGCCTCGATGCCGTGGAGCGAGTCGCGCAGCTGCTTGATCGCGCGGCTGGCGCCGGGCAGGGGGTTGGCGCTGTCCTGGCGGCATGCCAGCGCGGAGTCCTCCAGGGCTTCGGCGGCCCCATGCAGATGCTGCCGCGGCGTGGCTGTTGCGGCCAGTGCGCCCAGTCTCTCCGCCAGCCGCAGGCTCTGTCCGGCGAGGCGCTGCTGTTGATCGGCACAAGCCGCAAGATCATGGGTGTTTCGCTGCATGACGTCGATCAGCTGCTTTTCATGCCCGACCATGTTGCGCAATTCTTCGCGGGCCTCAGCGAGCATCTCCAGATCGTGGATGCGGTTGCCATCGGCTGCCATCGGATTGTCATTGGATGGCGATTGCGCCGGTGCGCCATTTTGCGGTGACGGAGAACCGCCGCCGCCGGACTGCCGCAGCCGTGCGGCATTCTCATGAAGCAGGTTGTTGAGGGCGCAGAGCTGTCGCAGCGCGCGCTGCTGAAAGGCGATGCTCAGTCGCAATTCCTCCGCGCCGACCAGCCGTGCGGCCTGCGATAGCGCCTCGCCGGCATTTTCGAAGAAGCGATGCAGCTCCGGCGGCAGCTCCTTCAGGCCGGCATTATGGGCGATGGCGACGGCGCGGCCGCGCAACGATTGCTGAAGCATGCGCAAATCGCGCTCCAATGCCTGACGGCGCCGCAAGAAGACCTGCTCGCCATGGCCTTGCGTGCGGTCCCGAAAATCCACGGCATCGTCGCGTCCCCCCCGGACAGCTTGACGCAAGTGATTCCCGTCGTCGTCATTGCGCGCGGTCGCGTTTTCGCCAAACTGACTCAAGATGCCCCGCGAATTCCCTGGCGGAGCGATGGGATGCCACACCATGCCGGCGGTGTCGCGCAGCAGCCGCTTGCTTTCAGAGATCAGGTCGCCGATGCTGGCCGCCGTCGCGTCGTCGGCTGAAGGCAAGGTGGATGCGTCTTCTGGCCCGGGAGGGAGGGCGTCGTCGGCAATGGTGACAAAGAACAGCTGGCTTCGGGATTTCCGGGGACGGGGCGACGAGTTGTCGATGGCGGAAAAATAGCCGGTGATGATGCTGCCTGGCTCCAGGTTCGGCAGCGTCAATTCCTGCCGGAGTTCCATCATTGGCGTGGCGTTGCATGAATCCGCAATTTTTCCACCGCCATTGCGGCTGCGGGAAAACAGCGTGTACGACTTTTCTTCCTGGTCATTGAGAAGCAGATGCAGCCGCACGGTGTCCAGGCCATGGTCGTCAATTGCGGTCACCGCCAATGGCAGCGGCTGTCCCGGCGGCAGGGTGGCGTCGGGCAGGGGGCTGGCAACTGCGAGTTCTGGCGGCAGATCCGGAATCGCCGTGGCCTTGAACGGCGTGCCTTTGGCCAGATGGCCTTCGCGGTCGTAAAATTGCGCCATGAGGGTGGCGGTGCGGCCAAGCCGCCGCGGATTGTCGGATGGCGTCGCGATGCCGTCATCCGTCAATTCCATCAGCCGGAATGATTTCCCCTCATCCATTGCGCAATGGACCGCAATGATGCTTCCTTCCGGAAGCGCCACGTCCTCGAACTGTGTGAAATGCCGTGGCGGCAATCCGGTGTATTGCGGCGGCGTGCAGGTGACTTCAATACGCAATGGCGCGGGCGGGGCATAGACGCCAATGCGATGCCAGGCGCTGGAAAGCGTCCTGCTGACCACCCGGAATCGCAATGGCTCCTCGACTTCATACAGCCGGATGCATGCCATTGCGGGCGGCTGCGTCTGCATGGGGATGGCCAGGCCATTGCATTCGAGCACCGCATCGCGCGATTCGCCCTGATAGCGGCTGAAGCGGGCGCGCACTTCCAGGGCGCTTCCCGCCGGGACCTCCGCCGGGGGTGCATCCCAATCCCACGGGATGTCCTGTGGTTCCATGGCATTTGCGCGTGCGTTTCCGCGGTTTTGATGCGGAAATGGCTGTGGAGCGCCTGACGTGGCTGCGGTGGCCCACGTCAAGCTGATTCCCGCATCGCCGGAAGACAGCGTCAGCCTTGCCCGTCGCTGCAATGGCGAAGGCAGGAATATCATGATCAGCGCCGCGATGATTCCGGACAACGCCAGGGGCAGATGGCGCCATGATGCGGCAAATGCCGGCGAATTGCGCAATATCGCAAAGTGCCCGCGGGCGAGGCGCCGCTGGTATTCCCGGAGCAGCGCCTCCGGAAAAGGCCGCAGCGGCCCGTTCTCATTTTCCAGCTCGATGGCCGATTCCAGCTGCTGGGCGTCGGCGGGGACCGCCCGGGCATGGGCGTCCGCCATGGCCCGCAATGGCCACGTGTCCATTAAGCGCCGCCAGGCGGCAGCCGCGACGGCCAGCGCCGTGGCCGCCATCAATGATCCCAGAAGCCATATCGTCCCCTTTTCCCCCAGACGGGGCAGAAGGCCAATCGCCTCCAGCCAGGAGCAGAGCCATGCCAGGAGGCAATATGCCGCCGTCCCGGCGCCGGCCATTCCCGCCAGCAGCCGCCAGGCGCGCCGCCTCCGGTGGCGCTTGAGCCAGCTGGTGATGACAATCCGGCGGGACATTCAGGATTCCATGCATCCGGAGAATGCCGAAGCTGTCGACATCCTCAGCCGTTGGCGGAGAGCTTGCTCAGGAAGCTGCGGGTGCGTTCCTGCTCAGGATGTTCCAGCACCGCCTCCGGCGTCCCCTGTTCGACAATGACGCCACCGGCCATGAACACCACCCGGTCGGCCACCCGCCGGGCGAACTCGATTTCGTGGGTGACAATCACCATCGTCATGCGTTCGGCGGCCAGATTGCGGATCACCCGCAGGATTTCGCCGGTGAGTTCCGGGTCAAGCGCCGAAGTCGGTTCGTCAAAGAACAGGATCTCGGGGTTGTTGATCAGGGCGCGGGCGATGGACACCCGCTGCTGCTGCCCTCCGGACAGCTGGTATGGATAATAGTTTTCGCGGTCGGCCAGCCCCATCTTCGCCAGAAGCCTCCGTGCCGCCGCCGCCACCTCGGCGGGATCACGTTTCTGCACGCAGATCGGCGCATCACAGAGGTTCTTCATCACGTTGTAATGCGGGAAGAGGTTGAAGTTCTGGAATACCAGCCCGAACATCGTCTTGATCCGGCGCAATGCCGCCTCCGGCTGATAGACGCCATCCGTCACCGCCGGGGTGTCCAGATACCGGATCGAACCGGCATCGATGCGCTCCAGCATGGTGGCGCAGCGCAGGAGGGTGCTTTTGCCGCCGCCGGAGGGGCCGATCACCGCCACCACTTCGCCTTTTTCGACCTCGAGGCTGATGCCGCGCAGGACTTTGAGGTCGCCGAAGCTCTTGTGCAGATTGGAAATTGTCAGAACCGCCATGACCAGCCTTCCCCCCGTTAGCGATAGTAGCTTAGCTTCTTTTCCATGCGCTCCATGAACATCGCGACAATGAAATTGAAGATGTAGTAGAAAACTCCGGCGGTGGCCAGCGCCAGCAACGACGCCTGGGCATTGGAGATCTGCTTGGCGATGGTGAACATCTCCTGCACCGCCAGCACCTGCGCCAGCGAGGTGTCCTTCACCAGCGTGATCACCTCGTTGGTGATCGGTGGCAGGATGCGCTTGATCACCTGCGGGAGGATGATCTTGAAGAAGGTCTGGGACTTGGAGTACCCCAATACCGCCGCCGCCTCGTACTGTCCGGCCGAAATCGACTCGATTCCGCCGCGGTAGATCTCGGAAAAATATGCCGAGTAGTTGAGGCCAAAGGCGATGATGACTGCAAGAAATTGCGGATAGTTCGACAGCGACACCCCGAAAAGATAATATGGCCCGAAGAAGACCACCAGCAACTGCAGCATCAGCGGCGTGCCGCGCAGAATCGAGATGTAGATCCTGGCCAGGTTGCGCAATATGAAGCACCGGCTCATTCGGCACAGCGCCACCAGCAGCCCGCCGGGAAACGCCACCAGCAGCGTCAGCACGAAAATCAATACGGAAAGGACCAGGCCCTTTCCCAGAAGTTGGAATTGCAGCAGTGTCATGCCGGAAAACAGGAAGGTTGGGGCGGCCCGCCGGACTCCTGTGGCCGTGAATCGCCGGAGAGTGCCGGCGGGCGCCTGGCTCCAGTGCGCCGTCCCGTAAATCCGCCAGAGGCATCGCCGGCATTTTTCAGCCAGCCGGCGTGCGAAAAATCCCTGATCTTACGGGACGGCGCGCCAGGGCTACGGTTGCAGGATGAAGTCGATGCCGTCGCCGCCGTCCTTGGTGTTGGCCTTCCATTTGTCAAGGATCTTCTGGCAGGTGCCGTCGGCGACCATTTCCTTGAGCGTGGCCTGGACCTGGTCGCGCAGCTGGGTGTTGCCCAGCTTGAAGCCGATGCCGAACAGCTCGACCGCCAGCGGCTTCCGGAGGATCACGAATTTTCCGGCGGACTTGTCGACGAAGCCCTTGGCGACGGCGCTGTCCAGGCCGATGGCGTCAACCGCCTTGCTTTCCAGCATGATGTATGCGGTGTTGTAGTCCGGGACCTTCTTGTAGTCCTTGAGGGCGAAGGCGGGGTCGGCCTTCTTCTTTTCGGCGATTGCCGACTCGAAGGCAGTGGCGCCGGAGGATCCGTCCTGGACCACCACCGACTTGCCGTTGAGCTGGTCGAATTCCTCGATGCCGCTGTCGGCGCGGACCAGCAGCAACTGGTTGTTTTCGACATACGGCTCGCTCCAGGTGTACTGGCTCTTGCGCTCTTCATTCATGGTGAAGCCATTCCAGATGCAGTCGATGCTTCCGGCATTGAGCTCGGCGTCCTTTGCCGCCCAGTCCACCGGCTTCTTCACCAGCTTCCATCCCCGGCGGTTGCAGACCTCCTGGGCCAGATCCAGGTCGAAGCCGGCATATTGGCCATCCTCGCCGGTGAAGCCATAGGGTGGGAAGCTGGCATCGAAGCCCACCGTGAAGGTGTTTTCCTTTCCGCAGCCGCAGACCAGGGCCGCGACCATGCCGGCCACGGCAACCAGAAACGCTGTTTTCTTGAACATGTTGTCTTTTCTCCCGAAATTGGAATTTACAAGTGGATTGCGAAATGACGAACGCGAAAACTTCGCTTAAGATAACCCATGAATGCCGCTCTGCCTGAAGCGCCGGTGTGCGCCGCCGCCCCGTCCCGTGGAATCGGATTACATTATTCGGCCATGCAGAGGGTAGTCGGGGAACAGAAAATGGTAGTCGTCGATTTCGACAATCAAGGACCAAAATTGCAGATGATTGACGTTTTGTTGCTATGCGGCGGCCGCTCGACCGAACACGAGATTTCCCTGGAGTCATGCCTTTCGGTGGCGTCGGCGCTGGATCGCGCGAAATATGCGCCGCATGTGGTGGGAATCACCCGCGAGGGGGTCTGGAAATACTATGGCGATGCGCCATTTGCCGCCGACATCGGGTCGGCCGGCACCATCCATTTGATCGACGGCGCGCCGGTGTGCTTCCCCGCCCGTGACGGCGACGGTGTGTCGTTGCATGTGTCCGGGCAGACCCGGACAGTGCCCTTTGCGGTGGCATTCCCGGTGCTGCACGGCGCCTTTGGCGAGGACGGCACCATCCAGGGGCTTTTCCAGATGCTCGGAGTGCCGTATGTCGGCTGTGACATGACCTCCTCGGCCAACTGCATGGACAAGGCGCTCACCAAGCTGATCCTCGAGGCCGGCGGATTCCATACCGCGCCGTCAGTCACCCTGCGCCGTGGCGGCGATTTCCGCATCGACGACATTGTCTCCAGGCTGGGGCTGCCGCTGTTTGTCAAGCCTGCCCGCGCCGGCTCTTCCATTGGGATCAGCAAGGTGAAGACCGCCCCGATGCTTGCCGCGGCGCTGGAGACCGCCTTCCGCTACGACAGCAAGGTGCTGGTGGAGTCTGCAATTTGCGGGCGTGAAATCGAATGCGGGGTATTGCAGCGCGGCGACGGCACCCTCTTTGCCGCCTTGCCCGGCGAGGTGGTCCCGCATGCGGAGTTCTACGACTATGACGCCAAATACCTCGATGCCGCCGGCGCCAGCGTCTACTCCGAGGCGCGGCTGGATCAGCCGCTCCAGGACGAGGTGCGCGCGATGGCGATCGGCGCCTTCCGGGAACTGGGGTGCTCCGGCATGGCGCGGATCGATTTCTTCCTCACCCCCGACGGCAGGCTGATTCTCAACGAGGTCAACACCATCCCCGGATTCACCAGCATTTCGCTCTATCCGCAGATGATGGCCAATTCCGGCATGCCATATCCGGCATTGCTGGACGAGCTGATCGCCGCCGCACGATACAACTTCAATGCGCTCAACGCGGTGGAAGTCAGGAAATGAGAATGCGCGCATCGGCCATGGCATTCGGGGGCATGCTGGCCATCATTGCGCTGCTGCTGGCATGGCACGGCATGCCCGGCGCGATGGACGCCTTCGGCGCCGGTTCTCCGGAGCTGGTCATTGGCGTCGGCGGCAGCGGCGACATCCCGGCGGTGGCGTTGATTGCGCCGGGGCGTCCGCCGGTGGTGGTCCTTCCCGGCGGCGCGATGGACGCCATGCAGTTGCGCAACGCCCTGCAGAACCGCGGCTGCCGCCAGATATCCGCGCTGTTCATGCCGACCTCCGCGCCGTTTCCCAAAGGCGCGGAGGTGCTGGCGCGGGGATTCGCAATATGCACTCTGGCTGCGGCAATAGACCCGCGGTCGCGCCAGGACTGGTCGCAGCTGCAGCGGCAGGCATTGTCCGATGGCGTGTCGGTGGCGATGATGCCGCCGCGGCATGACGGCAAAAGCTGGCAGTGCGAGCTGCCTGATTGCCGCCTTTCATACCGTAAAATGCCGGAGGGGCGTTTTCTTGCGGAATTGCGCCATGGCGATGGCGACGGGATGCTGGCCGTGCTTGAGCTTCTGCCAAGCGGCGAATTGGCGATAGCCTCCGGCACGGGTGGCAAAATGCGCATTGCCAAGACCAGCCGTGCCCAGGTCGTCGTCATGCCGCTTGACCGGACGCCGCCGGAGAAATAGTGCCGTCCTCACGGATTGAGGCGGCCGTCATGGCAGCAGACAAAGTGACCCGGGGAAATCTGGCGTCGGGGCGGCAGTTCTTCGTGGCATTTGGCGGTGGCCAGGCGGCAGCGCGAGGCAAAGGGACAGCCCGGCGGTGGCTTGAGCAGGCTGGGGACGCTGCCGGGGATGGCGGCCAGGTCAGCGGCGCGCCGATGTAGCGCCGGAATGGAATTCATCAGGCCGCGGGTATAGGGATGGCACGGGTTGGCAAACAGCTCGTCCACCGGTGATTCCTCCATGATCCGCGAGGCATACATGACGATCACCCGGGTGCACATCTGCCAGATCACCCCCATGTCATGGGTGATCAGCAACACTGCGCGGCGGCGGCCGCCTTCTTCTGCGACTTGGCGCAGCAACTCCAATATCTGGGCCTGGATGGTGACATCCAGGGCCGTGGTCGGCTCGTCGGCGATTATCAGTTGCGGTTCCAGCATCATCGCCATGGCGATCATCACCCGCTGGCGCATGCCGCCGGAGAGCTCATGGGGGAATGCGTCCAGGCATCGCCGCGGCGCCGCAATGCCGACCCGTTCCAGCCATGACAGCGCCATTTGCCTTTGGACTTCGCGTCCTTTGCGCTGGTGCAGGGAAACCACCTCGCAAAGCTGATCGCCAATGCGGTGCAATGGCGAAAGCGCGGTCATCGGCTCCTGGAAAATCATCCCCATCGATTGTCCGCGCAATTGCCGCATCCGGGCGATCGGCGCCGTCAGCAGCTCCTCGCCATTGAAGCGGATGCTCCCGGATGAGACCCGCCCCGGCGGGGAGGGCACCAGGCGCGGGATCGACATCGCGGTGACGCTTTTGCCGCAGCCGGATTCGCCGACCAGCCCCAGGATCTCGCCGGCATCCAGTCCAAAGCTGACAGAGCTGACGGCATGCACCACCCCCTCGTCGGTGTCGAACTCAACGGTCAGGTTGGCAAGATCCAGCAGCACGTGATTATTTTTTGGGGGGGCGCGGGCGCGGGAATGGGCCGTCATCCCCGCCTCCTTGTTTTCTGCCTGTCACCAGGACTTGCGAATCATCGGCGATTTTGCGTCAGAATGAGTGTTCTTCAGGGCGCATACCGGGAGTGCGCGACCGGAAAATGACGAATTCATGGCGCAAAATCGCCTTCAGGTGTCAGTGCTTGAGATGCCACTGCTCGGCCTGCTGGGCGCGGATTTCCGTACGGCGGATCTTCCCGGAGATGGTCTTGGGCAATTCCGCGACGAATTCGATCACCCGCGGGTATTTGTACGGCGCGGTGTTCTCCTTGACAAATTCCTGGATCTCCTTCTTCAGGGCGTCGCCTTGGTCATATCCCCGGGCCAGTACGATGGTCGCCTTGATGACCTGGCCGCGAACGGGATCCGGAACGCCGGTGATGGCGCATTCCAGCACCGCCGGATGCTGCATCACCACGCTTTCCACCTCAAATGGCCCCACCCGGTATCCGGAGGTCTTGATGACATCGTCGGCGCGGCCGACAAACCACAGGAATCCCTCCTCGTCCTTCCAGGCCATGTCGCCCATGTGATAGTGGCCGTCATGCCAGCGCGAACGCGTCATTTCCTCGTCGCGGTGATAGCCGATGAACAACCCCGGCGGCGGCTGTGGCGTGGTGCGCAGACACATCTCGCCCTCGTCGCCGACTTCCGCGGGGTGGCCATCGCCGTCGAGCAGGTCGATGACATATCCCGGAGAGGGCTTGCCCATCGAGCCGGGCTTGGGCGCGAACCATGGCCAGTTGGCGGCGGTGACCACGGTCTCGGTCTGCCCGAATGCCTCGCGCAAATGGATGCCGGTCTTCTCGTAGAACCGGGTGTAGACTTCGGGGTTGAGCGGCTCGCCGGCAGTCACCGCGTAATGGATGCTGGAGAGGTCGTACCGGCTCAGGTCCTCCTTGATCAGGAAGCGGAATACCGTCGGCGGGGCGCAGAAGGTGGTGATGTGGTAGCGCGCCATCTTCCGCAGCATCTTGTCGGCGTCGAACTTTTCGTAGTCATAGACGAATACGGTTGAGCCGCTCAGCCACTGCCCGTAGAGCTTCCCCCAGACGGCCTTTCCCCATCCGGTGTCGGCCACAGTGTAGTGGATGCCGCCATCCTCGCAGCACTGCCAGTATTTGGCGGTGATGACATGGGCCAGGGCATAGGTGTAGTTGTGCGCCACCATCTTGGGCTGGCCGCTGGTGCCGCTGGTGAAGTAGATCAGCATCGGGTCGGTGTTGGCGTTGCGCTCCTCGCGGGGCGGGGCGTCGAATTCGGTGGGCTGCTGCACGATCTCGCGCTGGTAGTCCACCCAGCCGTCACGGGGTCCGGAGATGGAGATCTTCACCTTCAGGATGTCGCCGGTGAGCGCCTGGGCCTTGTCGATCTCGTCCATGAGGGTGTCGGAATGCACCGCCATGACCGCCTTGATGCGGCCCTTCTCGAAGCGGTAGGTGAGGTCATGCTCGCGGAGCATGTGGGTTCCGGGAATGGCGCAGGCGAAGAGCTTGTGGCATGCCAGGATGGCCGGCCAGAACTCATGGCGGCTCTTCATCACCAGCAAGACCGCATCGCCACGGCCGACGCCATGGGCGCGCAGCAGATTTGCCGCCTGGTTGGTGCGTTCCATCAGCTGGCGGAAGGTGATGACGAGGTCGTCGGTGGAGTCGTCGCACCAGATCAGCGCCGGGCGGTCGGGCTCGTGCCGGGCATACCAGTCCACGACGTCATAGCTGAAATTGAAGTGGTCGGGGATGTTGAGATGGAAATTGGCGTAGAAATCTTCGTAGCTGTCGAAATCCACCCGTTCGAGATATTGGCTAAGTACGGACATATTTCAAAAAACAAAGCATGGTTGAGGGACGCAATCGGGAATGCACATACCCCTGATAGTGAGCCGGCACGGGGTGGGGGAGCCGACTCACATGATAATCGCGATGAATTTTGCGGGGGAATTGCCCAATGCGGCCATGCCATGCGGATGGCTCGAGTCAAAAAAGATGGTGTCGCCGGGATTGAGGATGATCTCGTTGCCGCAGATGACCACCTTAAGGCAGCCCTCCAGGATGTAATCCATCTCCTGGCCGGGGTGGGTGTTGAGCGACACCGCGGCATCCTCGCCCTTGGCCGGGCAGGTGACCAGAAACGGCTCGCCGTGCTTGCCGGTGAAGTTGGCCGCCAGCGCCTGGTATTGATACTGCTTGCGGCGCTCGACCGTCACGCCCTTGCCGGCACGGGTCACCGTGAAGGTGTTCATGCGCGATTCCTTTCCGGTGAGCAGAAGCGCCAGATCGACATTGAACAGCTGCGCGATCTGGTTGAGCTTGCTGGCGGAAATGTCCTCGCTGCCGCTCTCCAACACCTGGTAGCGCTCAGGAGTGACCGACAACGCCTGCGCCATTTGATCGACGCTCATTTCCTTCAGTTCCCGCAATTCGCGGATGCGGTCGGCGATCTCCTGGTTGATCTGGTTGATATCGTTTTTCATTTTCTGGAATCCGCTATGGGAGGGGGATGTTTTGGCTGCCGGCGGACACAAAAGAAAACCGGCCGTGAATGCCCGCGATCCGGACAGCACGCATAACATAACGCAGACAAAAAAGACTGTGCCTTAATCCGTGAAGTTGGTTCTTTTCCGCCGTGATTTTCGTCATTTTTCGGTCACCCCCCCCCCCGGTGTGTGACCGAAAAAATGCTCATTTTGACGCAAAAGAGCCAGCTTCACCGACCCAGGTTTAGTTGATGGCGCCACCGTCCGGGATGGTCTGGAGGGTTTCCCGCCCGTCGTCATGCAGCGCCTTGACGTTGACATGCCGGCCATCGAGGCTGAAGAATATCACCATCCGCACCGGGCATTTGGTGCGGCGGCAATCCAGCTCGGCATAGCCGCGGCGCCTCAATCCCCGGGATACAGTCTCCAGCTCCTGCGGCGTCAGGCCGAATTTGACCAGGTCGTCTTTGACGCCCAGCAGCCGCAGCAACTCGTCAAGCTGGGACTCTCCGGCCGCTACCGGCTTCAGCAATGACAGCATTTCGGCGTGGATGGCGCTGGGATACATGTACGCCACCGGACGTTCCGGCGGCAAATGGGCGTTTGACAGGCATCCGCAGAGCATTGCGCATGCCAGCGCCGGCAGAAGACGGCAAATGGCTTCCCTTGGAGATGGATTCATGGCATGAAACCGATGGACGGCGGGACGGGGGCGGCTGCTCCCCCATCCCGCCCAGCTTCCAGTGGCTGGCTACTCCCATTCGATGGTGGCGGGCGGCTTGGGGGTGCAGTCATAGACCACCCGTGAAACGCCCTCCACCTCGTTGGGGATGCGGGTGGCCACCCGCTCGACAAGCTCCCATGGCAGATGCACCACCTGGGCGGTGACGGCATCGACGGTGTTGATGGAGCGGATGGCGATGGTGTACCCGTAGTGGCGATGGCCGTTGAGGATTCCGACCGATTTCACCGGCAGGAACACCGCAAATGACTGCCAGGTCTTCTCATACCATCCGGAATTGCGCAACTCCTCGGTGAAGATGGCATCCGCCTCGCGCAGCATCCGCAGATATTCGCGTTTGATCTCCCCTACGCACCGCACGCCCAGCGACGGGCCGGGGAATGGCTGGCGGTCGATCATGACCGCAGGCAGTCCCAGCTGGCGGCCGACCAGCCGCACCTCGTCCTTGAACAGCCGCGCCAGCGGCTCGACCAGCTCGAATTTGAGATCCTCCGGCAGGCCGCCGACATTGTGGTGGGATTTGATCATCCCCTCCGGATTGCCGTCGATCGGAATGCTTTCCAGGAAATCCGGATAGATCGATCCCTGCCCAAGGAATGGCGCATCCACTTTGGCGGCCGCCTCGGCAAAGACCTCGATGAACTCCTTGCCGATGATCTTGCGCTTCTGTTCGGGGTCGTTGACTCCCGCCAGCTTGTCGAGAAAACGGTCTGAGGCGTCCACATAGACCAGATTCATGTCGAAGGAGTCGCGGAACACGCTTTGGACTTGCTCCGGCTCGCCCAGGCGCAGCAGCCCATGGTTGACAAATACGCAGGTGAGCTGCTTGCCGATGGCGCGGTGGATCAGTGCCGCGGCCACCGAGGAATCTACCCCGCCGGAGAGTCCCAGCACGACCTTGCGGTCGCCGACTTGCGCCCGGATGTCCGCAATTGACTCCGCAATGAAGTTTTCGATGGTCCACAGGCCCTGGCATCCGCATTTTCCGCGGCAGAAATCCAGCGCGGCGGCGGCGTCGAACGCGGTGGTCGAGAGGAATGGCACTCCCAGTGCGGCGATGCGCGACTCCGCCGCCGGTTGCGGCTTGGCCTGCGCATCACGGCAGAAGATGATTCCGGCCGGAGACTCCTGCATGATGCGCGCATCCGGAGTGGTATACGGCATCACCATCGTGTAGATGTGTCCGGCACGGATGGCACGGGCGTAGTTCTGGATGTCCTTGCAGCCGCCATTGATCAGGATGACGGTCTGTGGGGTCTGCTTTATCATTTTGGTGGTATTCCCTGGATTTTGCGCTTTTGATTGGGTGTTGCTGTCAGAAAAACTCCATAACATAAAACCTGAATCCGCGAAGCTGGCGCGGCGGCGTCATGATTTCGTCATTTTCCGGTTGCGTGATGATCCCGTCAGGAACGCCCGCCTCCGGGATAAAAGGCGTGCGGAAATTGCAGTGTCGGGAATCGGCCATTATATTTGCGTCTTTACCGTTGCAACCCGTCAGCCTGTCGGCCAGCCATAACGAATTTCCGTACATCATGAAGAAGAAAATCAAGCATACGCTTTCCACGACCCTGGTAAATTCCATCCTCAACAACCCGGAGGGCTTTCCCTGGGAGACGATTTCCGGCGAGGAGTGGTGCATCCTGCTTCGCGAGCATCCGGAGCTGGCGCCGCGCTGCCCCTGGAATCGCCTCAATGGCTCCGAGTGGTGCGACCTGCTCAAGCTGCGCCCGGAATTTGCCCAGCACTGCGACTGGGACAAGCTGACCGGCGAGGACTGGGTGGAGCTTGTGGGCGAGGACAGCGCCTTTGCCGAGCATTGCGATTGGAACAAGCTGGCCGGCGCGCAGTGGGACGAGCTGGCGCAGGCGCTTCCGGAAATGAAGAAGATCGTCAAATGGGACAGCCTCACCGGCGCCACCTGGAGCGAGCTGCTCAAATGGTGTCCGCAATTCGCCGGCAAATGCGACTGGGAGCTGCTTGACGGCGTGGATTGGTGTGAGCTGCTGCGCGAAATGCCTGAATTCGCCCCCAAATGCAAGCACTGGGATGTCCTGACGGATGAGGACTGGGAACTCCTGCTGGCAGACCAGCCCCAGCTGGAAAAATACCGCAAGTGACCCGCGGACGGAGGGGGGCGGCTCAACGGCGGTGGAGGGGCCTCCCCTCCATTATCCCCCGTATTTCGTCCGTCAATTCCCGGCAAAGTCCGGCGCAGCCGGGTCCCCATGCCTCCAGGTTGAGCCGCAGTTTTGGCTCGTTTCCGGAGGGGCGCACCACAAGCCACCAGCCGCTGCCGCCCTGGTCGCAGATTATCTTCAGATCCGGGAAGCGGAGCGTTTCGGGATGGTAGTCGCCGGCCAGCGCCGCCGGCATTTGCAGGCCGGTATCCGGGTCGGTCTGCACCGTCTGCGCCACCGTCCCCGGCTTGGCGCGCCAGAGTTCCCAGATGCGGCGCATCCTGTCAAACATCGTCTGGCGGTCGGGCAATTCGAAATTTATTTCGCCGCTCCAGGCGTAACCATCGCGCCACTTTTCCAGTTGCCGGGAGAGCGTATTCCCGCAACTGGCCGCCTGCGACAGCGCCTTGAGCATATAGAGCGCAGTCAGGCATCCGCTGTCGATTGAGAAGAACTCCGGATAGAAGTAGTGGCCTGAATGCTCGCCGGCGAAGACCACCCGCCGGCAGTATCTGGGATGGCGCATCAGCAGCTTGATCTGCCCATGGCCGACCGGGGTGTCCACCACCTCGCAGGATTTGCCGAACAGCGCCGGGATAAGCTGGCTGCAGCAGATATTGCGCATCAGCACCGGCGGCACGGCATCGGCGGATTGCCGCGAGGCCGCCAATTTGCATTGCGCCACCAGCGCGTAGACATTTGCGGGGATGATTTCACGGCCGGTTTCGTCGGTGAATCCGGCACGGTCGGCATCGCCGTCGAAGCCGATCCCGAGGTCGGCGCGGTTTTCGCGTACGGCATTGCCCAGCCGTTGCATGTATTCCGGCAGCAGCGGGTTGGGGACGCCATGGGGAAAGGCTCCGTCCGGCTGCTCATCAAGATAGATGAATTCGAATCCATGTCCTTCCAGCCATTGCGCGATGGGGCGGAAGGCCACCGCGCCCACGCCGTTGCCGGCGGCAATGACCACCTTGAGCTTTGCTTCCAGCCGTGGTAGCCGTTCCATCCCGGCGCGATCCAGCAGCGCCTCCGACCATTCCGCACGCAGCGACAGCGATCGCAGCTGCGGCTGGATGCCGCCATTGGACGATGCCGCCGCCGGTTCGCTGGAATTCAGCGCCGTCATGCGCCGCCGCAATTGCGCCATCGCGGCCGCATCCAGCGGCTCCGCGCCGGAAAACAGGAATTTCATTCCGTTGTATTCGCGCGGGTTGTGCGATGCGGTGACCATGATGCCGCCGGCATAGCGATCGGCATGGCTGCCGCAGGCGTAGTAGATTTCCTCGCTGGAGCATAATCCAAGGTCGTCCACCGACACTGCCGCCGCCAGCAGACTCCGGCAGATCGAGCGCTTCAGCGCGTCCGACGATTCGCGCGCGTCACATCCAACGACGATCCGGTTGCCGCGCGATGCCGCCAGCTGCGCAAACGCCACGGCGGCCTGACCGGCCAGGATGTGGTCGAATTGGCCGGGGACGACACCGCGCAGGTCGTCACGCTTGAAAATGCAATCAAGCCGTTGCGAATAGCTGTCAGGGGATGCGGTTTTCATGTGGAGGGCGAATGGGCGGTTTTTCCGTTATCTGCGTTTTTTCTGGAGGACACGTGAGGATGCCTTGCCTTCATCCGGCGCGATCTGGTGGAACTTCACAGTGCCGTCGAGCTGTTGTTCGCGCACTGTCGGCTTGTCCAGCCGTCCGGAGAGCTTCCGGCCGCTGCCGTCATTGCCGATGGGCGGCAGGATCAATTCCGGTGCGAGGCAGATTGGCCGGTGCCGCAGGCGCTCCCAGGCGTCGTCGTACCGCTTTTGCAGTTCTGGCGTCGGGGTGAATTGCGGCAATTTCAAATGCGACAGCGCCTGGGCCAGCGCGATGCGGGACTGGCACTGGGCCAGCATGCCGTCCAGAGTAAATCCGAAATCCGCCAGATTGTCGCGCATATACCCCAGGTACTGCCAGGGCTGCGGGAGGGCGCTGGCGGTGGCGGGGATCATCTGCGCCTGTTGCTGGAAGACCCACAGCGGCCAGCTGTCGGCCAGCAAAGCGCGGGCCTCGTCGGCATGTCCGCCGCGGGCCAGGGCGTCGGCGGCAATGGCGCAAATCTCCATTCTCTGGGCGGCGTAGGTCATGCTGGGGATGTCATCCGGTGCGCCGAACATGTCCGGCAGCATCGGCTTGAGGCTGAGCTGATGCTGCGATGCCAGGATCAGCCGGGTGAGCGCGGCCAGGATCGCCTTGTGGCGCTTTCCCGCCTGCCGGGCGCGCATGGCCAGGAATTGCGCCACTTCCACAGACAGCGGCAAATCCTCCAGCGCCTTCCCGCCGGCCAGCGACTCGGTGAGCAGGTGTCCTTCGATCAATGCCAGCAGTTCCTGCAGCTTCCCGCTGCTGCCGAGCTGCGGAAAGAGCTCCAGATGGCGCATTATCACCAATCCGGCCAGGGAATGGATCGCCGCGCCCTCGGTGCCGCCGGGGGCGCAGTCCAGCAACGGCGTCAGCTCCGGATAGCGCAGCACGCTGATGAACTGGCCATCGGGCAGGAATTGCGACAGGATATGCGCAAAAAGCTGCTTGAGCTTGCCGCGGCAGTCATTGCCGGTGTCGTCATTGTCCGGAAGGGATTCGGCAAGCCCGGCAAATGCCAGATAGGCGGCGGCGTTGCTCTTCAGCAGCGTGAGGCGCCGCGGCAATTGTCCGCCGCCGCGGTCTTCCAATACCTCGGGCTCGACGACTGCGGCGAAGGTCCGCTGGGTGGTCTTGCGGCGTTTCGACGGGAATTCGTCCAGGCCGATTTCATCGGCATCATAGTGTTTCAGCATCTTGAGCAACGACTGTCCGGCGCATTTGGCGGCCGCGGTCAATTCACGGCGGGTCTTGGAGTCCACTTCCGGCAGCGCGGCGCATTGGAGCATGGTCTCGACAAGCTGGGATTGCTCCTGGGAGGTGAGCCGTCCGTCATCCCATTGCGCCACCCATTCCAGGAATGGCGCCGGATAGGTGCATCTGGGAGTCAGCCCCGCCGCGACGGTGCGGGCGATCGGAATTGCGCCATTGGCGATTTCCCGCGCATCAACGGCCTCGCCGCCGAATTTCACTGGCCGCCCGCGGAAGAGGGCGTACTGGTGTTCACGGTCGGCATAGAAGCTGTCGCTCTCAAACAGGCAGACCTTGAACAGCGTTTCGCTGGCGGCCATTTCATTCCACAGCTTCCAGGCCACCCAGTTGGTGCTTTCCGAGATCATATTGGCGACATTGGTCGTCGAGAGCTGCCGCTGGCTGGTGAGCAGGCAGCGGCCGGTGAGCTGCTCCGGGGTGAAGGCGAAGCTGGAGCCACGGTCAAAGGCAAGTCCGACGGCGCTGGCCAGCAACAGCTGCGATCCGCCAATCCGGAAGCCGCTGGCCGGCATTGACGCCTGCACGATATCCAGTTGGAGGCGATCCCACTGCGTTGGCCGGGACAGCTTCTCCTTGACATGCGATGGCGGTTGGCGTTTTTCCTCCTTGGCCAGATCGACCTGCGCCGAGAGCATGCCGGTGATGGCGCCGGCGTATTCCGGCTCGCGCTTGTCGATTATCTGCAACAGCGTCAAGAGCGCATCGCGGAAATTGTATCCGGTGGCAAAGTAGGTCCGCGATGGAAAAAGGCCGTCGGAGAGCGTGATGAAAAGCGCCCTGGGGGTGTTGTCTTGCGGCGCCATCCTGGCCAGCTTGTCGTGCGCGGTCTTGTTCTTCAAGCCGTCATACAGCGCCCGGGCCAGGCTGCAGCCGGCCTCCGGGGTGATGGCCACACTGGTTTTGACATCCTCAAACCACGGTGTCGGAAGCGGTTGCGCGGCCGGCACATTGCTGAGTACCAGCATAAGGAACAGCAGAATCCAGAAATTGCGCATCATATATTCGACTTCGAGTTGTTGTTTTCCCGGCGTGCCGCTTTGACGCAAATGCCTTCCTGGCGGATGGATTTACCGGATGCCGCTGCTGGAATGGAATGTCATTTCAATGCCGAGACCGGCCAGGCCCATGGCAACTGCATGCAGGATCGCCAGATCTGTTCCCGGCGTGCGGTCGCAATCGGTGATGAAATGGGAGACCGCAATCAGCGCCATTGCGGATAAAACCGGCAATGACAGCTGCCGCCACGGAAGACGCCGCCAGCCGCCAGGCGGGGTGGCGGCAAGCGATGCGGCCGCCATTGCCAGTGGCATGGCGGCGAATTGCACGGCCGCGCCGGCGGAAAGTGCCGCGGCAATGGCGCCCAGCGCCGAACACCGCCGGACAGACACGCTGGAGGTGCCACGGGCTGCCAGGGAGCAGCACAGCGCCGCAATGAAGGCAAATAGGCATCCCGCAACCAGTGAGCGGCCATCGACCGGGTAGATGGCGTCAAGACGCGACAGCGGCAATGCCGCCCACGCCATCGCCATCGCCGCCGCCAGCCATTGCCTCATCCCCAGTTGCCGGAAGAGCATCATCAGCACCAGGGTCCCAGTGACATGCCCCAGCAGGTTGTGGAGATGGAACCAGAACGGCCGTCGCCCGAATGCCGCGCGATCAGCCCACAGCGACAGCGCCGTGGTCGGCAGGTAATGCCGACGCCAATCCGCCTGGAAGATCGCCGGTGGCGAGTCCGGATTGGCCGCGCCGCCAATTTCTATGCGTGGGCGATTCCAGCTCCGGAGGCTCCCCGCCGGCAGTCGTGCAAAAAAGAGCGTGGCCACTGCGGCGGCCACCGCCATTGCCCAAAGCCAGCCGCGCCAGGATGCCGGGGCGGCGATCATGGATGCTCCAGGCTGTCGACGATCTCATTGACATCCGCGACGCCATGGTCGTCCAGCCACTCCTGCATTTGCTGCGGTATTTTCAGCAGGCATTGCGGGTCGGCGAAAATCGCGGTCCCCACCCCCACGGCATTGGCGCCAGCCATCATGAACTCCAGCGCATCGGTGCCGGTCATGACCCCGCCCATGCCGATGATCGGGATCGACGGCACCGCCCGTCGTACTTCATAGACCATCCGCAATGCCAGTGGTTTCAACGCCGGGCCGGAATACCCGCCGGTGAAGTTGGCCAGACGGCTGCGCCGGCGTTCCAAATCCACTGCCAGGCCGGTGACTGTGTTGATCAACGACAGCATGTCGCTGCCGGCATCCACGCACGAATGCGCAAAGTCAGCAATCCGGGTGACGTTGGGTGAGAGCTTGGTGATCAACGGCAGTGAGGTGGCCTGCCGCACCGCCCGCACCACCTTGGCCGCCAATGCCGGATCGGTGCCGAAGGCAATCCCGCCCGCCTTGACATTCGGACAGGAGATGTTGATTTCCAGGGCCGCAATGCCGTCACGATGGCTGTCCAGGCGCGATGCGACCTCGGCGTATTGCTCAATGCTGCGCCCCCAGATATTGACGATCACCGGGCAGGGCAATGTCCGCAAAAACGGCAGATAATGGTCGTCTGCGATGAATTTCTCGATTCCGGGATTCTGCAATCCGATGGCGTTGAGCATGCCGCCGAAAACCTCGCAGGTGCGCGGCATCGGATTGCCGTCGCAGGGGAAGGGCGACACTCCCTTGACGGTGATGGCGCCAAGGCGATCAAAGGGGATCATGCCGCGGTATTCCTGGCCGTAGCCGAAGGTGCCGGACGCGGCAATGACCGGGTTGACTAGGCTGATGCCTCCGAGATTGACTGCAAGGGATGATGCCGACATATTTGGTTAAGAAGACATTTTACAGGAAAAGTCAAAAAACTGAGGGATTTTCGGATAGGATGCTACCCCCGTCACCCCCCGCTACCCCCCGTCACCCACCGTCACCCATCGCTACCCATCGCTACCCACCGCTACCCACCGCTATCCACCGCTATCCACCGCTATCCACCGCTATCCACCGCTATCCACCGCTACCCACCGTGATCCACCGTGATCCTCCGTCACCCCCCCGCTACCCACCGCTATCCACCGCTACCCACCGCTACCCTCTGCTGCCCACCGCTACCCTCCGTTACCCACCGTCACCCCCCGCTACCCACCGCTACCCACCGTGATCCTCCGTTACCCTCCGTGATCCTCCGTCATCCTCCGTGATCCTCCGTTTGTAAAGTGTCTGCCAATCGCACACTTTTGGGGATTATGGCGTTGGCGAATGGCAATACCGCGCGGGATGGTTAGCTTATCGCTGGGTGGTCGGGCGGGGGAACATGGCCCACCTATAAGGCTATCGCGCGCGCGAGGGATGTGCGTTCTGGGGAAAAAAGGAGGTCAGAAAAGGAGGAAGGCGGAAATCCTTACGGTTTTTCGGGTGGTCACGCCTGGGAGTTGCGGAATGACGGCACCGGCATTAGCCCCGGCCCAATCTGCTTTTGGAACCAGGCCACGTCATGCCACTGGCCATTCTTGAAACCGGCGTCGGCAAAGCGTCCCGCCAGCTTGAATCCCAGCGACAGGTGAAGGCGTTCGCTGGCCGGATTGGGCAGCGTCACGCAGCCGAAGGCATTGCGAAGCCCCATGTGGCGCAGGCGCTCCAGCAGCTCGAGATACAGCATCCGTCCGAGTCCGCGTCCGGTGGCATGGGCCGTGAAGTAGATCGACAGCTCGGCACTCCATTGGTAGGCCTGGCGTTCGCGCAATTCATGCGCATATGCGTAGCCGATAACCTGCCCTGAGTCCACTGCAACCAGATAGGGGTACTTTGCAATGATCGCCGCCATGCGCAACCGGAACGCCTCCGCAGTCGGCAGCGCCGTCTCGAAGGTGATATTGCTGTCGATGTATTCGGCGTAGATGGCGCGTATTGACTGGCTGTCGTCAATGGTGGCATCGCGTATGGTCATAGCGGGAACAATGGCGGCGGCGGGATCAAATGGCAATTCAGGCGGCTGGCAGGGGTAACGGGCTTAATGTAACCTGAATACGTGAAGTTGGTTCTTTTTCACCATGATTTCGTCATTTTTCGGTCACGCACCCCCGGCATGCCCCATCAAAAATCCTCATTCTGGCACAAAATCACCCGTCTTCACTGATCCGGGCGCAATGCTGAATCCGTCCTCTGGCAATAGCGGTGGTCAAGCAGATGTTCCAGGCGGATATCGCCCATCGAGTGGCGCATGGCGCTGTAAAGATCGGGGAAGCGCCCTTCCAGTTGCTGGAGGAGGCTGCCCAGGAAATGGCGGTCGCCGTCCTTCAAGGCATCCTCGTAGGGGCAGGACTTGACCACGGGGAAGCCGAAGAATTGTGCGGCGGCATGGATGTCGCGCTTGCGGCAGTTCCAGAGCGGGCGGATCAGCCGTGCCTTTCCGCCGTCAGCGAAGGTGTTGGGCGCCATGGTCTTCAGTCCGCCGCCGCGAAAAAGCGCGATCATGAAGCTGGTGCACAGGTCATCCAGATGATGTCCCAGCGCCAGCTTGTTGCATTTCAATTGCGACATCATGTTGTGCAGGCGTCCGCGCCGGAGTCGGCTGCATGCGGAGCAGGGCTTGTCGCCGGTGTCGAGTCTGGAGAAGAACTCCGGGATGCCCTCCAGCCGGTCGACTTGCAATTGCCATCCCTGCTGTTCGCAATAGACGATCAATGGCCGGGCGTCGAAGGAGTCGTATCCCATGTCGATCAACGCGGGGATGACCTCGATCCGGAATGGCAACCGTCTTTGCAGGACGGTAAGCAGGTGCATCAGCATCAGCGAGTCTTCGCCGCCGGAGACCCCGGCCAGGATGCGGTCGCCATCGGCAAAGAGCCCGAATTCGGCGGATGACTTGGCGCATTGCTGCAGCAGCTCCCTGAAGGCGGCGGTCTTGTACGGCAGCTTGCGACGCCATCCGGCGGTGATTTCCAGGCATGCGTCCACCCATTCCGGCGCCGGGTCAAGCAGCAGTCCACTGTTCATTGTCTGGCCGCGGCAGCCGCGTGGCCACTGCCGCAGGTCCATTGCGACAATGGCGAATTCCTCCTGGCGGGAGATGTCCCTGAGAATCCGGTCAATCGGCAGTGCCTGCCGTCGTGACTGCTCCTCGGCCACCAGCAGCGGCCGGTTGAGTCGTCCGGCGAGTTCATGCGCCACCGTGGCGGCATGCGGGCCGTTGAGATAGAGGTTGTTAGGCATAATGCGCGAAGGTGATGAACACCGCCAGATTGTATAATGCGTGGGTGGCGATGCAGGCCACCGTGCCGTATCGGCGCTGGATCATGCATTGGATCGCCCCGAAATAGAACATCGCGGGGACATACGCCACCGGCCGGTGGAGCACCGCGAAGATCAGCGCGCTGGCAAAGGCGGCGCCCGCGAATGGCAGGTGACGCTCGATGAGCCGGACGAGGCAGAGCCGGAAGGTCAGCTCCTCGTACAGCGGTGTCGTGAACACTCCGGAGACTCCGATCATGATCAGCTCCCATTGCGAGGCCTGGCTCATGACGCCGAAGTTGGGGTCTTGCGGCATGGCGGCGGCGTCCGCGCCATGATAGAAGATGATCGTGATGAGCCAGTTGATGAAGGCGCAGGTGAGCAGCAGCAGGATGGCGCCGCCGAGGATATGGATTGGCAGCAGGATCCGCCGCTTAAGCGACTGTGGCCACAGCTGCAGCACCTCCTGCCAGCCATAGGTGCGGACCGCCGGCGCCCAGCAGAACAGCCCGCCGACGATCAATCCCAATGCCGGCGAAGCCCAGACTGTGCGGGCCACGAAAATGCCGACCAGCGCCAGCTCGTCGTATTGCCGCAGGCTCAGTCCGGTGTTGCGCCATGGCGGCCATTCCCGGCTTTCATTGGAGTATTGCGCCATCGGGGAAATCCGGTCATCCTCGCCAGAAGGCGTATGATCCGCTGGGGACGGCAAATTGCGCCGCCGTGGCCGGCAGGGTCATCTCGCCGGTGGCGATCCTGCCTTCCGGCAAGCTCTGCCCCACCAGGTGTTCCAGCACCAGCGGAGTGTATCCGGGGGTATGGCAGGTGAGCATGAGAAACAGCGCCTGGCCGCTCAATACCTGCCGGCAAAGATCCAGCAGCTCCAGCATGTCGGAGTCGATCTGGAAAAGCTCCTGGTTGGTGCCGCGGCCAAAGCTGGGCGGATCCAGGATGACGCCGTCATACCGGTGGCCGCGGCGGATCTCGCGCCGCAGGAATTTCTGGACATCGTCGATGATCCAGCGCACCGGCGCCTCTGACAGGCCATTGATGCGGGCATTTTCCCGTGCCCACTCCACCATCTTCTTCGAGGCATCCAGGTGGCAGACCCGGCATCCCAGGCGTGCCATTGCCAAAGTCGCGCCGCCGGAGTAGGCGAATAGATTCAGGATGTCCAGCTCCGCAGGACGGCGCGAACTGCCGCCGATGGCCTCCGCAGCCAGGCGCCAGCTGCGGCAATGCTCAGGAAAGACTCCGACATGGCCGAAATCCGTCGGCTTCAGCCAGAATTGGATTCCCGCCAATTGGCACTGCCAGCCATTGCGCAGCTGCGGATCGCGCAATTCCCAGCGGCTGCCGCCGTCACGGGTGAAAAATCCATCGGCCTGGCGCCAGACCGACGGTGGCGACTGCGGGCGCCAGACTGCCTGGGCGCAGGGCCGGTCAAGAATGTGGCGGCCGAAACGCTCCAGCTTGCGCCCGGCGCCGGCATCGATGAACTCGTAGGATTGATCGGCTGACATGGCCCTATGCCTCGTCTTCGCCGTCAGGCTGCTCGGCCTCCAGGCGGCTGCCGCGGAATCCGGAATCTCCCGCAAGGCATTGCAATGACGGCAATTGCGCCCAGATGCCAGTCTGCGGGATGAGGATTTCCCAGTTGTCGCCCATGATCTGGCGAGTCCAGATCGCGGCGTCGATGATGGCGCATAGATCCCAATGTTCGCCGTCATGCTTGCGGTTGGCGTGTGCCGCGCAGCTGCACCATCCCGGGGTCATGCCGTCAAGACGCAGCCGCCCGGACGGTGAGAAGTCCGCCAATTGGCGGATGATCCGGCGATAGAGCCGTTGCGTGGCACGGCCGCACCAGCAGGCCGCATTGTCGGCGGTGCGGCGGTTGGATTGCGGAACCGGCAGCTGCCGCAGATCCAGGGCAATGGCGGGCGCGCCTTCGAGGGCTTCCAGGTCCTTGCGGGAAATGCCATTGGCGCCGCTGCAGTCCAATGACGGCAGCGCTTCAAAGCGCGACGGCGTGGCCTGAAGCATCGGCGCGCTCCATGCGATATAGGAATTGAACCGGTATGGCCGCGCATCCGGATATGACAGCGGGATTTCGGCGGATGGCAATTTGCCGTGCGCCCCCGGAACCGGCTTGGCCGGTAATTTGGGCGGCGGAGGCGGTGGCGGACATTGCGTCACCCAGCGCCTCATGGTGAAACGCCCGCCCGATGCGCTGATTTCAAGTTTGCCAGCGCCCTTGAGCGACTCGCTGTTGAAGGCGTTTCGCCAGCGCCACAGGTCGTCGCCCAGTCCGAATTCCAGCCGCAGGCCGTCGGCACGCTCAAACACGATTGCGGCCGGCAATGGCGAAATCGCCACCGGCGCACTCCCGGATGCCGGCATGTCATGCCAGGCGATTTGGGGGGTCTGGCTGTCGATGGTGAAATAACGTTGCCATCCGCCGCCCAATACCACGCTGCCCAGCTCGATGCCGCTCTTGAGCGCAGTCGTCTTGGGCCAGACCAGGTCGGTGGTCAGGCGGAAGGTGTTGGCCGCAATCCGGGAAATCTGGTGGAAGGGCAGGGATGATGCGCCATGCATGAAAAGCCCCGAGCCCTCATATACCGCACACCCGCCACGATGATAGCCGTGCGCCTTGACCTGCTCCACGGCGTCATCGCTGGCGCCGTCTATGCGGCTGTGCAGAAAGCTGAATACGGTCTTGCCGTCAATCGACAGCCGCTGCGGTGCGCAGGCGCAATTTGCACCGGAAAGCTGCCATCCGCCAAGAATGTGGTCTATTTCCATATTGATAACAAGGCAGCTCCCGTGCGAGTGCCAAGACGCAGGGGAGCTGCAATTCGGGTGATGTCCCGCCTGGCGGATGCCGCAGCGGCGGCACCCATCCAGGCGGCGGTTCGTTTTCAGCTGCGTCTACAGCAACTTGCCGATGTTCTTGTACAGCTCGTTGCGGCGCGCGGCGTCCTCGGCACAGGCCTTGAAGAGGTTGTCCGCATCGGCCTTGGCCGGGGAGTTGCGCAATGACGCGTAGCGCTTCTCGCCATCGAGGAACTCCTGGAACTTGCCGTTCGGCTCGGCCTTGACATCCCAGTGGAAGCGTGCGCCGGCCTCGCCGTCCGGATTGTAGCGGAAGACCGGGAAGTACCCGCAATCGACCGCCTTCTTCTCCTCGTCCTGTGCAAACATCATGTTCTTCAGGCCGTGGTTGATGCACGGCGCATAGCACATGATCAGCGACGGGCCCTTGTAGGACTCGGCTTCGAGCATGGCGTTGAGCAGCTGCTGGCGGTCATATCCCATCGCGCAGGACGCGGTGTAGACATAGCCGTAGCTCATGGCAATGAGCCCCATGTTCTTCTTGCCGGTGCGCTTGCCGCCCATGGCGAATTGCGCGACTGCACCCAGCTGGGTCGCCTTGGAGGCCTGTCCGCCGGTGTTGGAGTATACCTCGGTGTCCAGGATCAGGACGTTGATGTTGCGCCGCGACGCAATCGCGTGGTCCAGACCGCCAAAGCCGATGTCATAGGCCCAGCCGTCACCGCCGATGATCCACACCGACTTGTCGACAAAGTAGTCGGACAGCTCCAGGACCTTCGCGCACACCGGGCAGACATCGTCGCCCTGGGCTTCAACGCAGGCCGCCATCGCCTTCTTGATCTGGCCTTGGAGCGCGACCGCCTCGTCGCCGGTGCTGTCCCACAGCTCCAGCGCCTTGTTGAGCAGGTCCTTGATGTCGGCCGGGGTCTTGTCGCTGGCCAGCAGCTCCTCGACATTCATCTTCAGCTGCATCCGGTTGGTGTCAATGGCAATGCGCATTCCCAGCCCGAACTCGGCATTGTCCTCGAAGAGTGAGTTCGCCCACGCCGGGCCGCGGCCGTTCTTGGCCTTGCAGTACGGGATGGTCGGGAAGGTTCCCGAATAGATCGAGGAGCATCCGGTCGCGTTGGCAATCACCATGCGCTCGCCAAAGAGCTGGCTGGCCAGCTTGACATACGGAGTCTCGCCGCAGCCGGCGCAGGCGCCGGAGAACTCGAAGAGCGGCCGCAGCAGCTGGCTGCCCTTGACCGTGCTCGCCTTGTTGCCGCCCAGGACGTTGTCCGCGGTGTCCAGGAAGAACTTGACATTCTCGTTCTCGCCGCGTGCGCGCGCATCCACCAGCTTCTCGACCGTGAGCGCCGCCTTGGAGTCGTCGATCACCTTCTTGGTGACCGGGTCCTTCTTGACCATCTTGGTCATCGGGCAGGCCTCGATGCAGACCGCACAGCCCTGGCAATCCTCCGGGAAGAGCTGCATCTTGAACTTCATTCCGGGAACCGCCTTCGGCTTGACATCAACTGCGCCGAAATTTGCCGGCGCATTGGCCAGCTCGGCCTCGGAAATCAGCTTCGGGCGGATCGCCGCATGCGGGCACACCATCGCGCAGATGTTGCACTGGATGCAATTCTCGCCATGCCACTTCGGAATCAGCGGGGCCACGCCGCGCTTCTCCAATTTTGCGGTCGCCGTCGGCAGCACGCCGTCAATCGACATCGCGGAGACCGGGATCTTGTCGCCCTCCAGCTTCATTGACGGCAGCAGGATCGACTTGGCGAAGGCGTCCAGGTCCTCGTCGTTGATGAACTTGGCCGGCTCGACGCACGGCACGCCGTCCAGGGACGCCGGGACCGGAATCTCCTGCAAAGCGGCCACAGTGTTGTCCACGCACGCCCAGTTCTTCTCGACGATGTCCATGCCCTTGAGCTCGAAGCGCTTCTTGATCGAGTCCTTGAGCATCTGGATCGCCTTGTCGGCCGGCAGCACCTGCGAGATGTGGAAGAACGCCGTCTGCATCACCGAGTTGATGCGCTTGCCCAGCCCGGCGGCCTGGGAGATCTTCAGCGCGTTGATGTTGTAGAACTTGATGTGGCGCTGGATGATGATCTCCTGCATCTTGCGGGTCAGCTTGCCGAAGACCTCGTCATTGCTGAACTCGGAGTTCAGCAGGAAGGTCCCGCCCTCCTTGATGCCGTCCAGGATGTCGTAGCGGTCGATGTACGCCGGGCAGTGCAGGGCGACGAAATTCGGCTTGTTGACCAGATACGGAGTGGTGATCGGGCTCTTGCCGAAGCGCAGGTGCGAGACGGTCACGCCGCCGGACTTCTTGGAGTCGTAGAAGAAATAGCCCTGGGCATAGGTGCCGTCGGTGCTGCCGATCATCTTGATCGAGTCCTTGTTGGCGCCGACGGTGCCGTCGGAGCCCAGTCCCCAGAAGGTGCAGCTGATGGTGCCCTCCGGCTCGCAGTCCAGCTCCGGGCCGACCGGCAGGCTCTTGTGGGTGACATCGTCATTGATGCCCACGGTGAAGCCGTGGAAGGCCTCGCCGTCAAGATGGTCGAATACCGCCTTGACCATCGCTGGGGTGAATTCCTTGGAGGCCAGTCCGTAGCGTCCGCCGATGATCAGGCAGTCGGCGAAGTCGCTGCCCTTGACCGCGTTGACCACTTCCTTGAAGAGCGGCTCGCCGGCCGTGCCCGGCTCCTTGGTGCGGTCCAGGACCGCGATTTTCTTGACCGTCTTCGGCAGCGCGGCGCAGAACGCCTTGGTGTCAAACGGATTGAAGAGGTGGACATTGACCATTCCCAGCTTCGCGCCATTGGCGTTGAGGTGATTGACCGCCAGCGCCACCGTCTCGGCGCCGGAGCCCATCACCACGATCACCTTTTCGGCATCCGCCGCGCCGGTGTAGTCGAAGAGGTGGTACTGGCGGCCGGTGACCTCGGCCATCTTGTCCATGTATTTCTGGACGATTCCCGGCAATGCCGCATACTGTGCGTTGGTGGTCTCACGGCCCTGGAAGTAGACGTCGGAGTTCTGGGCCGCCACATGCAGGCACGGCTTCTCCGGGCGCAGTGCGCGTTCGCGGAAGCGCTCGACATATTTCATGTCCACCAGGCTGCGCAGGGTGTCATAGTCAATCTGCTTGACTTTTTGGATCTCGTGGGAAGTGCGGAAGCCGTCGAAGAAATGCAGGAACGGGATCGAGGCCTCGAGGGTGGAGAGGTGGGCGACCGCCGCCAGGTCCAGGACCTCCTGGACGCCGCTGGACGCCAGCAGCGCAAATCCGGTGGCGCGGCACGCCATCACGTCCTGGTGGTCGCCGAAGATCGCCAGCGACTGCGCCGCCAGGGTACGCGCGGAGACGTGGAAGACCGTCGGCCACATCTCGCCGGCGATCTTGTACATGTTCGGGATCATCAGCAGCAGTCCCTGGGAGGCGGTGTAGGTGGTGGTCAGCGCTCCGGCGACCAGCGAGCCATGGACTGCGCCGGCGGCGCCGGCCTCCGATTCCATCTCGACGACGTTCAGCGGCCGGCCGAACATGTTCTTCTTGCCCTTCGCCGCCCATTCGTCAGCATGTTCGCCCATTACCGACGACGGGGTGATAGGATAGATGGCGGCCACTTCGCTGAATGCGTACGCAATATAGCTGGCGGCCTCATTGCCATCAATGGTAACCCACTTCTCTGCCATAGTGTCTAAGCTCCTTGAGGATTTTTTTGGGGGGAAAGCCAGGACTTCTCCTGTGATCGCTGAAAACATCCCGGACGGCCTCGAATCCGGGGCCATCCAGGCAAAAATGCGCCCGGAAAGGCGCAAAAAAAAACAACGTCCGCTAATATATGCCCTATTGGCAGTTTTATCCGCCAGGCGAAGAAAAATAGTT
The DNA here is from genome assembly GCA_934661755.1 of uncultured Lentisphaeria bacterium. GTDB lineage: Bacteria > Verrucomicrobiota > Lentisphaeria > Oligosphaerales > Oligosphaeraceae > CAKUJM01. The sequence goes on from CAKUJM010000002.1 coordinate 54,731, forward strand.
CCAAAGGGATGGCGGGCTCCGTCCGCCGCTGCTACTTCAGCCGGACATGGGTGACGCCGCCGCCGCCGGGATCGCGCTGGTCCACGCCCAGCCGGAACGATTTGACAAAAGTCTGGCGCGAGAGCCACTGTCGGATGCCTTCCCGCAGGCGTCCGGTGCCGAAGCCGTGCACCAGCCGCACCTCTTCAAGCCCCGCCAGCATGCATTCATTCAGATAAGTCTCGATTTGCGCCAGGGCGTCGTCGACATGCAATCCGACCACATTGAGCTCATGGCGGGTCTGGCCCTCGAAATGCGGCGTGCGCACCATGACGTGCGGCTGTTCGCCTGCCGTGTCTTCCGTCTGCCGTGCGGGGAACAGCTCGCCGGCCTTCAGAGTGAAGCGCACGCCATTGACTTCGACGGCGATTTTGCGTCCCTGTCCATCGATGGCGGCGACGCGTCCATGGGCGTTGAGCCGTTCCACCCAGATTTTCTGTCCGACCGACAATTGGGCGGCGTCCACCGGCCTTCCCGCCGATTTGTCCGCGGTCTGGCTCAATCCGGCGTCGATGGCGCTGCTGCGTCCAGCCAGGACAGTGCGGGCCTTGGCCACCGGGATGTCGATATCCGGCTGGACGCCATGGCGGCGGGCGGCGGTCTTGATGTCGCGGATGGTGTTTTCCAATTCCCGGCGGGTATTGTCCACCATGGTCTGGGCCCGGGCGTACGCCTCGTTGAGCAGCCGTTTGCGTTCCCGCTTGAGCGCCGACAGTTCAGTCTGCAGCTCATCGCGTTCGCGCAGTGCTTCCTGCCGTGCCTTTTCAGCGGCCGCGTTGCGGCTGGCCAATTGCCGCTGCTGCGCATCCATCTGCGACAGCATCGACTCCAGATTGCGCTCCTGACTGCCCATGAAGTGTTCGGCGGCCGCGAGGATCCTCCCCGGCAATCCCAGACGCCGTGCGACAAGCAATGCATGGCTTGCGCCGGGGCGGCCGATATCCAGGAGATATTCCGGCTGGAGGGTGTCGGCATTGAAGCGCACTGACGCATTGACCATCCCCGCCTGGCCGTGGACGAAATTCTTGACCATTCCCAGATGGGTGGTGAGCATGGTGAGCGCCTTTCTGGAGGACAGTTCCTTGAGTACTGCGCATGCCAGGGCGCCGCCTTCCTGGGGGTCGGTGCCGGAGCCCAGTTCATCGAGCAGGATCAGCGTGCGCCCGGCGGCGCTGCCTTCCAGGATTCGCGCGATGCGGGCCAGATGCCCTGAAAAGGTGGAGAGGTTTTCGCTTATCGACTGGGTGTCGCCGATATCGGCGAACACGTCGTCGAAGATCTCGAACAGCGACTCCGGGCCGGCGGGGACGGGCAGGCCGCTCTGGGCCGCCAGCACCACCAGCCCGGTGGTCTTGAGGACCACCGTCTTGCCGCCGGTATTGGATCCGGTGATGGCCAATGTCCGGGTGCCGTCCGGCAGTCCCAGATCCAGCGGGACCAGCTTTTTGCCGGCCTTGCCGCGGAATTGCGCCGCCAGGAGCGGGTGGCGGGCGGCGCGCAGGTGCAGGAAGCCGCCGAAGGCGGGCAGGGTGCAATTGTAGTCGGAGGACCATCGGGCGATGGCGGCGGCGGCATCCAGTTGCGCGAGGTGGTCCTGGTTGGCGCAGAGCACGCCGGAGTTGTCGCGGACCATCCCCGAAAGGCGCGAGAGGATCCGCCGGATTTCCTGGCGTTCCGAGGCCGCCAGCTCGGAGAGCTCGTTGCCCAGCCCCAGGGTCGCGCCCGGTTCGACAAAGAGCGTCTGTCCCGAGGAGGAGATGTCGTGCACCAGCCCCGGGAGGCTGCCCCGGCAATCGCGCTTGACCGGCACCACGTACCGGCCGTTGCGCCGGGTCACGAAGCGGTCCTGGAGGGTGTCGGACAGCTCCTGGCTGTGGATGATGGTGTCCAGCGCGCGTTGCAGTCGCCGCTCGGCGTCCGCCCGGCGCCGCCGGATCCCCCGCAGCTCCTCGGAGGCGCTGTCGAGAATGGATCCGTCGCTGTCGATTGCCCGCAGCAGCGCGTTGCGGAGCAGGTCGCAGTCGTCGATCTTGCCGGCCAGCCGCGACAGCTCCGGGTATTGGGCGTCATCCAATGTCCGGCTGAAGGCCGCCACCTCCGCGGCGACTTCCAGTTGCGCGCGGCATGCCAGCAGCTGTGCGGGATCCAGCATTGCGTCCTGGGGGCGGACGGCATGCAGGACCTCGCCGAGGTTCTCGAAATGGAGTCCCGGAAGCGACCGCGATTCCTCCCGCAGGCGCAGGAGATCGCCATACAGTCCGCGGTGGGCTCTGATCACCGGGAGTTCATTGGATGGCCTCATGGCCGTGATCGCCGTGCGTCCAAGGGCGCTTTGGCTGTATCCGGCAATCAAGTCCAATAGCTCGAAATAGCCCAATAACGACAGGTTGTCTTCGGAAAAAGGCATGGCGCATACTATAAACTTTGGATCCGCCGCATCACGGGCATGTCGCGGCGTCCTTGATGCCAGGAGCCACCCGCATTCACCGCAGCCGGAATTTGACAGTGCGGCCATCCGGCAATTGCAACGGCGGGATATTGATCCGTGCCAGCGGGAATGGCGGACGGCTCAGAAGGGCCATGGTCACCTGATGGTCGTCGATTTCGCTGACCACGGCCTTCAGGCCGACGGATTGCCGCAGCTGCCAATTGCCGAGGGCGTCCGGGCGCAACATCGCCTTGGCCAGCCAGAGGCCGGGGTTGGCCGGATACCACAATTCGGCCTTCTTGAGCGACTCGCTGATCACATGATCGACCTTGCCGACGGCGTCGGGCTGGCAGGCGATGCGCACGGCCATGGCGTATCGGATCCAGTTCGAGCTGCGGTGCGGCTGCAGCCGCGTCAGCATCCAGGCCGCATCGCAGGCGGCGTCAAAATCACCCTGCGCCACCGCCCAGTCGTATTTCAGACGCTGGGGGTAGGCGTCGCGCGGCGCCAGGCGGATGGCGCATTTGATCGCCGCGTCGATGGCGGCGGGGACGGGCTGCCGCTGGTTGCGCAACTCGTTTTCCGCATGCTGTTTGGCGATTTCGCGGGGGATCAGCCGCAATGACGACAGGCCGGCCAGGCCGGCGATCAGCGTGATCGCGAAGAAGGCCATCCGGGCCTTGCCTCCGGAAGCGGGTGTCGTCGGTGTCGGCGGCGGTGATGGCAGGGGGGCATCCTGCCGGAAGGCGAAGAGGCCGATGAATCCGGCGCAGGTGGCGGTGGCGATGATCATGTCGTTGAATTGAAGCATCGCGTGGGCATTCCAGGCGCACCAGGCGGACAGCACGGCCGCGCATTGTCCCGCCGAATCGTTGCGGCGATGGCGCAACCAGCCGAAGGCGAGGGCCGCCGGCAGGAGCAGCCGCAGCAGCGCATCGATCCCGCCGGGGATGCCGCATTGCGAAAGCATGGCGAAGAGCATCGAATGGGGGTCGCGGGCCTCGTCGGCCTGCCATGGCTTCAACCGCATATGCCAGGGGAAGAACTCGCCCAGTCCGGCGCCGCAGACCGGGAACCTGGCGAAGATCCGGCTGGCGGTGGCATAGTACTCCATGCGCACGGACGCAGTCTCAAAACGCCGGTTGGAGAGCCAGTTGAGGATCATCACCGCGGCGATCGCGGCGACGGCGCAGCATGTCACCATGGCCAGCAGCTGCCTGCGGCTCAGCATCCGCCCCCATTGCACCCACGCGAACACCAGCACTCCGGCGATGGCGCCGATGATGCCGCCGCGGCTGCCGCTGAAAAGCAGCGCGCCGCCGGAAAGGATGACGCCGGCGCCGACCAGGAGGATTTGCGAGAGCCGGGGCGGGGTGCAGCGCTGCCCCAGCCGTTTCAGCGCAACCAGCAGAATCGGACAGGTCAGCAGCAGCTGTGCCGCGTAGGCATTGGGATCCATGAAATGGCCGTACGACCGGGTCTGGCGCATCTTCTCGATCAACTGCTCCGAGAGGATGATGCCGGTGTCGCGGGCATTCTCGATCTGGAGTTGCAGATTGTCCGCCAGGCCGCCGAAATGCTGATGCCAGCCCTCCAGCGCCGCAAGCAGCGCGGTGGCGGCGATGGTGTTGAAAAGCCATGGCAGCAGCTTGGCGTCGAAGCGGCTGGCCAGCCAGACGCCGCAGGAGACGCAGGAGATGGTGTAGAAGTGCCAGTACCAGTTTGCGGCGTAGCCCCACTCGGTGGTATGGACCAGCCCGAAAAGCCCCGCCAGAAGCGGCGAGAAGGTCAGAAGCGCGATGATGGCGCTGGCGTCAACCAGCCGGCGCTGCGCCAGCGCGGCGGCGATCCCGCGGCGGTGCAGCGCCGCCGAACACAGCAGCAGCGCCCCCGAAAACGCCGGCAGCAGCAATTGCGGCCAGATGGTGAAGAGCAGCCACTCCGGAATGCTCATCGGCATGTTGGCCTGTTCGGTGGTGATTGCGGCATAGCACCACCGCAACGGGAGCATGAATGCCAGCAGGCACCACAGCGCCCGCAGGATGCCGGATGGCCAGTTGCGCTTGTCAGCAGGGATGGGCATGGCGAGCTTTGAGGCGGAGGATGCGGGCTATTCCAGGGGGATGATCCGGCTGTGGACGACATCGACGATGCCCTTGTCAGTCAATTTCAGGGTGGGGATGACCGACAGGGGGAGGAATGCCAATTGCAGGAACGGCGAGGACAGGGTGCATCCCAGCCGGGCCAGGGCCTCCTTGGCGTGCCGCAGCTGGGCGGCGGCTTCACGTGCCGGCGCGGGGGTGAGCAGCCCCGCCAGCGGCAGGGGCAGCGTGGCCAGGACCTGGCCGTCATTGACGACGGCAAAACCGCCCTGCATGTCGATGATGGCGTTGATCGCCAGCGCCATGTCCTCGTCGCTGGCGCCGGCCACGCACAGGTTATGGGCGTCGTGGCCGACACTGGAGGCGACCGCGCCGTGCTTCAGTCCCAGTCCCTGCACAAATCCGCGTCCGATGTTGCCATTGACGCCATGGCGTTCGACCACCGCCAATTTCAGGATGTCCTGCGACGGGTCGGCCAATATGTTTTCGCCGTCGCGCGGCAGCCTGGCGGTGAAGTCTCCGGTGAGCAGCGAATTGGGGATGGCGCGGATGACCGGCAGTTCCGCCCGGGTGGAATGCACCCGGAAGTCATCGGCGGTGACCCTCCGGCACTTGACGCTGTTGGCGAGCATGGCGGGATCCGGCATCGGCGGGCGGGCGGCAAGCAGCGCGTCATTGACCAGCAGTCCGCCGACCAGCACGGAGTCGATGACGCAGTTTTTGAAATCGGAGAGCAGGAGGATGTCGGCACGGCGGCCGGGCGCGATCAGCCCGCGGTCGTCCAGATGCAGCAACGCCGCCGCGGAGGAGCAGGCCGCGCGGTATGCCGCCAGCGGCGGCGCGCCGGCGGCGATGGCACGGGCCACCGATCGTTCGATATGGCCGCCTTCGACGATGTCGAGGGGGTTGCGGTCATCGGTGCAGAAGGCGATGAAGGGGCTGTTTTCGACAGTGATTATCGGCATGAGCGCATCGAGGTTTCTGGCGACGCCGCCTTCGCGGATGAACACCGCCATGCCGCGGCGGATCTTTTCCATCGCCTCCTGCGCCGACGAGCACTCATGGCAATTGCGCACTCCGGCGGCGACATAGGCGTTGAGGGCCTTCCCGCCCAGCAGCGGCGCATGGCCGTCGATGTCATCGAACAGCGACAGCTTCTCCAGCACCTCGGGGTCGCAGTTGAGCACTCCGGGGAAATTCATGAATTCCGCCAGGCCGGCTTCCGGGTGCATCCGGTGCCATTTGGCCAGCACCTGCGGAGTCAGATGGGCGCCGGAGGTCTCGAATGGCGACGCGGGGACGCAGGAGCTGAGGCGGATGACCAGGTCCATGATCATCGACTTGCGGCACTCGTAGAGGTATTCGAAGGCCTTTTCGCCCACGACGTTGGCCAATTCATGGGGGTCGCATACCGCGGTGGTGATGCCGTGGGGCAGCACCAGCCGTTCATATTCGTTGGGTGCCAGTACCGATGACTCCAGATGGACATGCGCGTCGATGAAGCCGGGCACTGCGGTCATTCCGCAGGCGTCGATTTCCCGGCGACCGTGGTAATCGTCGCCGATGCCGGCGATGACGCCATTGACCACGGCGATGTCAGCCGACTCGAATTCGCCGGTTGCAAGATGGAAGATCCTGGCATTGTGGATGACCAGGTCGGCTTCACGCTGGGATTGCGCGCATTGGATCAGCGCCCGCAGTTGATCAGTTGCATACGCCATGATGACAGATATTTCCGTATGATTCCGTTATGGATTTCACATGTAGTTTCCTTCTTTTCGCCTTTTCGCGCGGAAATTTCGCCTTCACGGGCTCAGGATCTTGACTACCGCGCAAGTGAGCGCCAGCGGGGCGGGGACGCTTTCCGCGACCGTGGAAAGCAGGGCGTCGCGCATCACGTTGATGGCGTTGATCATCTCGTGGGGGGTGAAGTTCATGGCCGCGTCGGCGGAGAACTTCGCCTGCCAGGGATTGAGCTTCACAATGGCGGCGTCAGTGGCCAGCAGCTCCTTCTTTTTTTCAGGGGTGCTGTTCAGTCCGGACAGGAAGGACTGCAGGTCCATGCTTTTGCGGAGGTGGTGTTCGCTCATGAAGAGCCGGATCTGCAGCAGAAGAAGGAACCTCGACGCCAGGGCGCTGATGAGGCCGCGGGCGATGGCCTCCGGATTGGCGTCCTGGGCCTGCAGCCGTTCGATGATGGCCAGCGTTCCGGAGAGGTCGCGGCGCCCGATGATGTCGTTGATCGCCCAGCCGGGCTCGTCGGTGGCGCTGGTGCACATTTCATGGACATCGTCAGGGGTGATGGTATGGCCCGGCCCCGCGTAGCAGATCAGCTTCTCCAGTTCGCCGTCGATCAGCTGGCTTTCGCCGCCCAGCGCATCCACGAGGGCGTCGCGGGTCTGGATGGTCAGGGTGACGCCCTTGCGGTTGGCCACGGCCTGCAGGCATCCCGCCATTTCCTCGCGCCAGCCCTTCTTGCCGCGTTCCGGCTTGCGCAGATTGCGCACCTCGCCAATCTTGGCGCAGGCGGTGGCCAGCGCCCGCCGCAGATCGCACTGCGGCCCGGAGAGGATCAGATTCACTCCGGCGGGGAAGTCCGCATTCAGCTGCGCCGCCAGCGCCGACAGTTCAAGCGGGTCGTTCTTGGAGCGGGCGTTCCCCTCGGTGTCGAAACCGGAGAAGTTCTTCAGCCAGACAGTCTTGTCGCCGCCCATGAATGCCGGCGTCTTGATGGCGTTGATGACCGCGGCGATCATTTCGCGGCGCGGACCGCGGTCATCCTCGCAGATGACGTCGGTGCTGAACTCGCTGGGGTTGTCGCCGGCCAGGCGGTTGAAAAGCGCCTGGGCCTCCGCCGCGATGGCGCTGGTGTCGTTGCCGGTGATCAGGAATACCGGGTAGGTTTTCTTTTTTGCTGTTGCCACGGGGCATACAATAATCCCCGCCGGGTGATTCGTATGCGCGGCGGGGGTTATATTTAGTCATCCTACCGACCGGATCCAGTGCAATCCCCCGGCTTCGCGGATCCGGGGCCGATCCACTTCACCAAATGAGCACATCCACAATGAGACTGGCCATCATCATCATCTTTTGTGCGGCTGCCGGATTTGCCGCTGAAGCCGGATATGTCGTGGGCAACGGGGTCAATCTGCGGGCGTCAGCGGCGTCGTTTTCGGAATCCCTGGGAACGCTGAAGGAAGGCACGGCGGTGTCGATTGTGTCGGAGAAGGATGGATGGGCGCAGATTGTGCTGCCCTTTCCCGTGACCGGGTGGGTGGATGGCACGCAGCTTTCGGAGGACGGGCGGGTGCTCCAGCCGCCATGCCCGGTATATGCCGGGCCGGGGACGCATTTTTCGGTGCTGTACATGGCCGGCGACGGCGTGGTTTTGCCGCGCACCGGCCGCAGTGACGACCGGCTGGTGCAGGTGCGCCTGCCGGAGGACGCCACCGGCTGGGTGAGTGCGGATTTTGTGCGGCGGGGGCAGCCGCAGCAGCCCCGCAGCGTGCTTCCGAAGGGCGAGGCCGAGACGGAGTTGGCGCAGCGGCGCCAGGAGCTCAAGCGGATGCATGCCGAGCAGCTCAAACAGCTGCAGCATGACAAGACGCAGCTGGAGGAATTGCAGCAGCGTTCGGCGGAAATGAAGAACCATGTCTCGAAGTACGAGGCCGAGGCGCAGTCGCTGCAGAAGGAGGCGGAGCGCCAGGAGGCATTGCGCGAGGCCGCGCAGGCCCGGGCGAAGCTGGCGGCGATGGAGCGCGAGAAGGCGCAGCTGGAGGAAAGCCGTCTCCTCGAACAATTGGAGTCGGAGAAGAAGGTCGCCGAGGAGAAGGCGCGGACGGTCCGGGAGGACTCCGCGCGCTGGCAGGAGGAGGCGCGCCTGGCGGAGGAAAAAATGGCGTCGGCGAAGGCGGCCGCCGCGCGGCGGATGGAGATTTTGCAGCAGGAGGCCAGCGAGATGTCGGCGGCGGAGGAGGAGGCGCAGAAGCGCGCCCGGGAGGCTTTGGCCAAGGCGGATGCCGCCGAGAAGCTCCGGGAAAAAAGCGAACAGCAGGAGGCCGAGACCAGCAGGCTGATCGAAAAGCTCCAAGGCGATATCGCCCGGGGCGACGAGGAGCTCGAGATGCTCAGGCTGCGCCGCGAGAGCATGGCGGCGGCGACCCGTGAGGAAAATGCGAAGCTGGCGGCAATGCGGGCGGAAGCCGCGCGGCTGGAGGCCGAACGGCGCGAGCAGGCCGCGCAGGTTGAACAGGCCCGGAAGGAGCAGGCGGCCGTGCGGGAGCAAATCGCGCAGCTGCGCGCGGAGAATGAAAAGCAGTCGGCGGCCAGGGCCGAGCTGATGAAGCTGCGCGAGGATGCCCAGGCGCAGGACGCCGCCAAGGCGGATCTGGATGAGCAGATCGCCGCCGAGAAGGCGCGGCTGGCCAAATCCGGCCAGATCCGGCGGGAGCTGGAGGCGGAGCTTGGCCGGTTGAAGGGGCAGTCCGGCGCCGATGCCGCCGCAGCTGAAGGCGTGGCGGCGTCAGTGGCGGACTCCGATGCGGTGTCACTGCCGCCAGCAGCCGCCGCCATGGCTGATGATTCCGCTCCGGATGATTCCGCTCCGGAAGCGATGGAAGAAGCCGCCAGCCACTCCGGAGTCCTGCTGCCATTGCGCACCAGGACTGGCGACGCCACCCACGCGCTTTGTCACGACAGCTCCGGCGGCGAGGTGATCTGCTATGTCGGCAGCCAGCGGCTGAATTTGAGGGAATGGGAACGCCGGAGGGTATGCGTCAGCGGCGCGCTCTCCCAGATTGACGGCTGGAAAAAGCCGTTCATGATGGCCAGCGGCATCTACGAGGAATAGCGCGGGGGGCGCGCAGACGGTTTCACGCCATAGCAGGAATGACCCGACACACCAGTTTTTCCCATAGCGCATCATCACCATGTTGAAAAGACAATATCTGATTTTCCTGTCCCTTGCATTCAGTGCCATGGCGCTGCTTGGCGCCGAGACGGTATGGGTGAAGAACACCTTCCAGTGGCGTGGGAACGGCGTGCTGATCACCGGGCCGGTGCCGATTCATGGCGACGCCTTCCGGCTGCGCTGTTCTTCCGCGGGCGGCGGACCGCTCACGGTGATTGTTGAAAACGAGGATGGCAGCAACGGCAAGACCCTGCTGGAGCGGCAGCGCCTTGACAGCGCCACCACCCGCCGCTACGGCAAACGCGCCGACGTGGTGCGATTCCGCATCGTCGGCGACATCCGCGGCTGGAAGGTCGAGCTGGATCAGCTCATGGACACGGTCCAGGAGTGGAGATACCGCCGATATCTGGCTGACCGTCCGCCGGTGGCGGAGCGCAAGGTCGGGCAGTGGAGCAACCGCGGTTCGCAGGATTTCACCTTCACTGTCCGCCAGGCGCCGTGCCGCCTCCAGCTGGTCCAGGAAGGCGAAAGCAACACCACCATCACCGTGAAGAACGCCGCCGGCGAGCTCCTTTTCCAGAGCAGCACCTTGAAGAATGGCGCCGCCACCTCCGGATCGCTGCATTCCGCCGGCGAGGTGTTCATTGCGGTGTCCTCCGGCGACGATACCGCCTGGACGCTGTCGGCTTTCGGAGCGCGATAGACAGAGAAGATGAACAACACTGATTTTGAAAAAGTGCTGGATGTGCTGGAGCCGCTCAATGACGCGCTGGCGGTTCCCAACACGCTTGACGAGGGGTTGCGGAAGATTGTCGACCTGACCTGCCAGCTCATGGATTCCAGCCAGGCCGCATTCCTGCTGCTGGACGAGGAGAAGCAGCGCTTCATCATCCGGGCGGCGGTGGGATTGGAGAACAGCAATTTCCGTGAAGGCGAGGCGCTCATGGTGCCCGACCGCCTGCAGAACATCCTGTGGAAATTGCGCAATATCCACCAGATCAACTGGATCGACTCCGGGATCGACGGCATTGTCTTCCCGATCATCGCGATGCCGATATACTTCAAGGGGCGGCGCATCGGCCATTTGATCACCGGCGGGGTCCGTGATGCCGGCAAGGCCCAGGACCCGCTGCGGCGGAAGGTGCTGGCGTTGCTGGCGCCCTTTGCCTCGCTGATCATCGAGAATGCCAAGGCCACCGACCTCATCAGCCAGCATTTCACCCTGAATTCCCATGAGCTGCTGGAGGACATGCGCAAGGAAGCCGAGGAGGACGGCGGCCAGCGCTCCACCGCCGACCAGCTGATGGTGACCTCGATCCGCAACCCCGGGAAGGTGGTGCGGCTGTTGTCCGAATCATTCTATCGCGAGCTCACCCGCGCCGGTTTCGGCTCCGGCCAGGTGATGCAGGCCGCGGCGCACCTGCTTGAATGCATCGTCAAAAGCGGCGAACCCGCCAGCCCCGGCGAAGAGCAGGAGTAGTTTCCGGAAGGCCGGAGAGGGTACATCCTTTTTTTACACACTTTTTCATTCATCAATTCATCCATGGCTCTTTGGGACGGACGTTTTTCACAGGGAACCGACAAGCTGGTGCTCGGCATGTCGGAATCGATTTCGTATGATCGCCGGCTTTATCCGTATGATATCCAGGGCAGCTGTGCGCACGCCCGGATGCTGGCGCGCCAGGGGATAATCCCGCAGGCGGATGCCGACGCCATCATTGCCGGGCTGGCGCAAGTCAAGCAGGAGCTGGACGACGGCGTCTTTGTCTTCCGCATCGAGCTGGAGGACATCCACATGAATATCGAGTCGCGCCTGACCCAGCTGATTGGCGCTCCCGGCGAGCGGCTGCACACCGGCCGCAGCCGCAACGACCAGATTGCGACCGACGAGCGGCTTTATCTGCGGCATGAATGCGACGAAATCGCATTGCTGGTGCGGGGGATGCAGTCGGCGCTGGTGAGGCTGGCCGACGAAAATGCCGAAGTCGTCATGCCCGGCTTCACCCATTTGCAGCATGCCCAGCCGGTGTTGTTTGCCCATCATCTTCTGGCCTATGTCGAGATGTTCGCGCGCGACTGCGAGCGGCTGGCGGAGTGCCGGAGACGCATCAACCGCCTGCCGTTGGGCGCCGGCGCAATCGCCGGATCGACTCTGCCGCTGGATCGCGAGTTTGTCGCCCGCGAGCTGGGATTCGACGGCGTATTGCAGAACTCGATGGATGCGGTGGCGGATCGCGACTGCCTGGTCGAGTTCCTGGGGGTGTTGTCGCTGATCGCCATGCATTTGTCCCGGCTTTCGGAGGATACCATCCTGTGGTTCAGCCAGGAGTTCGCCTTCATCGAGCTGGGTGACGCCTTCACCACCGGATCCAGCCTGATGCCGCAGAAGAAGAATCCGGATGTCGCCGAGCTCACCCGCGGCAAGACCGGCCGGGTCTATGGATCGCTGCTGGCGCTGCTGACCACCTTGAAGGGGCTGCCGCTGACCTATAACCGCGATTTGCAGGAGGACAAGGAGGGGCTTTTCGATGCCCTGGACACGGTCAAGCTGGTGTTGGCCACCCAGCGGGCGATGATGGGGACCCTGAAACCCGATTCCGCCCGCATGGCGCAGGCGGCCTCCGATCCGGCGCTGATGGCCACTGATCTGGCGGAGGAGCTGGTGCGCCGCGGCGTGCCCTTCCGCGAGGCCCACCATCAGGTCGGACGCTTTGTCGGCGAGTGCCTCCGCGCCGGCATCGCCCTCAACGAGGCCACCCTGGAGCAGATGCGGCAATGCATCCCGCAGGCCACCGGGGATCTGCTGCAGATCTTCGATCCGCAGCGCAGCGTTGCCGCACGCGACATTGTCGGCGGAACTGCGCCACGGCAGGTGCGCAAGCAAATCGACCGGTGGAAAAAGAACCTCGGATTCCAGGAAAAGCAACCGTCGGATTGCCAATGACCAGGGCCGCGATCAATCCCATGCATCCATCCTGGCCGGTGGCCGGGCTCTCAATGCTGCATTTTGGCGGCGTCGGCGTCGCGCTGGCGCTGTGGAGCGCCTGGAGCCTGGGATGGCTGTCGCTGGCGGTGGCGCTCAATTCGATGGTGCTTGCCGGACTGGGGATGGCCGTCTTCTACGGTTTTTGCGCCGTGCGGTTCTACCGCGGCACCAATCCGCCGGATTTTACCCACCTTCAAAAGGGAGTGTGCATGCTGGCGTGGTTTCTGCTCACCGTCATCGCATTCCGCCGGCTGGAAAGTGCGGGCGTAATCAGCGGCGCCGCGGGGCTCATTGCGCTGGTATATGCATTCTTTGCCTTCCTGTCGCTGGCCATGTGCGGAAAAGACCGCCGCCGGATGGCGCTGTGCGGCGTCAATGTCGTCCTGGGAGTTTTCGGATGGGGAGTGATGGCCTTGCAGCTGCTCCGGATCATGGAGCTGTATTTTCTTGGCGGCTTGCCGGACATGCCGGCGATTCTGCCGGTGACGCTGGCGAATTTCATCGACCGCCAGGATCAGCTGCTGGGGATAAACGGCGTGCTGGTGCTGGCGATCGGGATGGTGGCGGCGGCGTTCTGCCTGCGGGTGGTCGCCTATTGGTCCATGATGAAGGTGCCATGGCGTGGGCTTTTCGGCAAATGCGCCTGCGGGTCGCTGCTGTTCCTGGTGGCCGCATTCGCCTTCAGCCAGGTGGCACGGATGCATCTTGCCGGGCAATTCGCCGCCGCTGAAGAGATTTTCCAGCAACGGCAAAGCGCGGTCATGGGCCAGTACCCCGATGCCGGCGGCGGTGACGGCCGCGCGATCGCGGGCTTCATTCGCCAAATGGAGGAATCCGGCGCAAGGTGGTACCAGGCTGTCGCAGCCAGCCTCAAGAAGGACAAGTCGCCGAAGTTCAACTGGTATGAGAGCGCGCGGCTGCGCTGGATCCCGGCGCCATCGGACAATCCTGCGGCGCTGGCGGAGTTGCGGGGATACGCATCGCAATTCGCCTCGCAGTTCCAGGAATTCGACCAGCTGCTGGCGACGATGCCGCCGGCATTCGGCGGATGGCCGGAGTGGCTCAAGCGCATCACCGCCTGGCGGCTGCAATACGGCATTCAGATTGGCGACTGGGCGAATGCCGTCCGGCTTTTCCGGCAGCTTGACGCCATGGTTGTCGACAATGGCGCCATGCCCCTGGACCGGGTGGCTTTTTCCCATGACGACTCGCTGTGGCTTGATCTTGCGCAGATCATGCTCGAGTCGCCTCAATGCCCCGAGGAGGCGCTGTCTGAGATCGCTGGCGCGATTGCGCGATTCCGTGCCGGCGAGGAAAAATATCGTCAGCTCCGCCGCGCCCAGATGGCCAGTGAGCTTTGCGTCGGCGCGCGTTTTGTCGATGGCACTGGAATGATGGATTTGCGCAAGTGCGCGTGGATCATGCCGGTGCTGTCGATGACCGCCTATGCGGATGCCGCCGCGGCAATGCGGTTTGCAGCCTGTGCGGACGAGGTCTGGCCGGAACGGCTTCGCAGCAATGCGCCGATGGCCAGCATCCTCGCGTCAATCTTCCATCGGGCGATTGGCCGCCGGCAGCTTCTGGAATCAAAAATGAACATGCTCGAATTGCAGATTGCCGCCGAACGCCATGCCCGCCGCACTGGCGGCTATCCGCTGACGCTGACGGCGCTGGTTCCGGAGTTCATCGCCGCACTGCCCGTGGATCCCCAGGCGCCGGAACTGCCATACTCGCTGACATGCGACGAAGGCCAGGTCTGGAGCTGGAATTACACCGCCGCCGCCGCCGCATCCGCCGCCGTGCATCGGCTGCGGATCGCCTCCGCCACCGGAGAAGTCACCCGGATTGTCAGGGCGTCATCCCGACCGCGCCGGGAATGAGGATGGGCCAGGCCATAGTATTTGCGCCCCGCAGCCATGGGATGGGAGTTTGCATATCATTACGACGATGACGCGATGGTGCGATTCGCCGCGCATCTGGACTTCCAGCTGCTGTGCGGCGGCCATGCCGAGGACAAGGACGACCTGGAGCGGCTTCATCCATTCCGCAGCGATCCGTTTTTCCGGGTATACCGGCCAATGAGCGGCTCGCTGCGGGTGAGGGATTGCGACAATATCACCCAGATCAATACCGGCAGCTACTGGCTGCTTCCGGCGGCGGTGCCATTCCGGATGCTCACCGATGGCGGCGGCTTCACCCACGAGTGGTTTCACTTCAAGTCCATCGCCTTGGAACGGCACCCCGGCTTCCGGCATATTGTTTCAGTGCCGTCCACTGCGCAGATGGACGATGCCTGGCGCCGTTTCATGAAGGAGGTCATGGCCGATGCGCGCTCCTTTGAGAATGTCTATGAATCGCATCTGCTGGGGCGGCAGATCATCTTCCCGTTCATGCAGAAGATCGAATCGGAATCCGGACGGAACCCGGGCGAGGCGCGGGCGCAATTCGGCGATGTGCTGCAATATGTCGGCGACAGCTATATGAATCCGATACAGATCCCCGATCTTGCGGCCATGGCCGGGATGCCGCATAACAAGTTCTCCAGCCTGTTCCGGAAGGCCTTCGGCATCTCGCCGAAGGAATATGTCGTGAATGTCCGGATCGCCCATGCGAAGATCCTGCTGCTGACCACCGAAATGACCGGCAGCCAAATCGCATTCAAATGCGGATTCAATGACATCTACTTCTTTTTCCGGTGCTTCCGCAAAAGGTGCGGCATGACTCCGGGAAAATACCGCGAGATCATGAATCTGGGAAATTGAACAGGGGAAAACGCCTTTTTAGGACAACGCCTTCCGGGTTCTCTCCAGGATTTCCTGCCAGCCGTTGCATTGCGCGGGCTGGATTGGCGTCATGAACTCCACGGTGACGGCATGGCCGGGGCGGGGCAGGATCGCGCCGCGCGGCATCACCTGCGATGCGCCGGAGATCTTCACCGGAACTGCCGGGACATTCAATTTTGCCGACAGCATGGCGAATGTCGGCTTGAGTTCGCCCAGCGCCCCGTCGATGGAGCGCGTCCCCTCCGGGAAGATCACCACCTTGCGGCCCGTCTGCAGGGTGGCGGCCACCGACTGGATCGAGGCGCCGAGATTGCCGTTGATGTCCATGCTGATGACATTATGGCGGCGGGCCAGGAATCTCAGCACCGGCCGTTCGGCGAATTTGGCGGTGGCAAAATAGCAGGTGCGGCGGCGGTCGTCGCGATTCATCCCCGCCGCCACATAGAAGGAATCCAGCAGGCTGCTGTGGTTTGGCGCCAGGATGCAGGCGCCATCCGGAATATTCGCCTGTCCGGCGAAGCTGACATGGCTGACCATCTTGAGCATTCCGGAAGTGATTGACAGCAGCGGGCCGTGCCCCAGCGAAATCCTGGGGATGGCGGCGTTGCGGCACTGGGATTGCTCGACCAGCCCGCCAATCCATTCCTCGCATGAGGCATCGCCGGCGACGGCTCGGCCATTGGCCTCGAATTGCTGGAGATAATGGGCCAGCTGGCCGGCAGTCGGGTATTCGGCCAGGATGGCATCGGGGAAATTGCGGCCATAGCACTCGTTGAGGTAGCTTATCATCGCCACTTTTCCCAGCGAATCGACTCCCAGGTCCAGCTCAAAATGGGACGATGGCAGGATCTGCACCTCGGGCTGCTGCTGTCTGAGGTACTCCTCGAGCAGCTTGTAGCTGTCCAGGGCTGCGGTTGCCCGGTCGGCATCGTCCAATTCCGGGGTTTTCCCATGACGCTGTTTTTCACCATTGAGCAGCGCCGGCAATTCATGGCGGCGGATCTTGCCCAGGCGGGTGCGGGGCAGGGGCTCGGCCACGAAGACACACTGCAACAGCCGCTTGTATGACACCGCCGAGACATTGTACGGCTCGATCAGCTGGTCGATCAGGCTCTCCTGGATATTCACGATGTGGCGTCGGCGCATCTGGGCCATATCCGGGACGATCAGCACCGCCAGGCCATTGCGCCCGGGGGTGACCGCGCATTCGCTGATCATCCCGTCCGCCATCTTCATCAGTTTCTCCTCGATTTCGACGGGGTTGATGTTCTTGCCGTTGTCCAGGACGATGATCTCCTTCTTGCGGCCGGTGACATGCAGGCGTCCGCGGCGGTCGATGTATCCAAGATCGCCGGTATGCATCCAGCCGTCGGCGTCGAACATCGCGGCGGTCTCCTGGGGGCGGTTGTAGTATCCCTGCATGACATTGCTGCCCTTGACGGTGATTTCGCCGTCCTGGAGAAGCACCTGGTTGCAGGCGATCGGCACTCCGACCGAGCCGGCGGGGTTCATGTTGGGCGGCGGGGCGGCGATGATCGGGCTGGTTTCAGACATGCCGTAGCCATTCATCAGCTCGAAGCCCAATGCGGTCATGCCGCGCCCGACCTGTGGCGGCAGGGCCGCGCCCCCGCAGATGCAGTAGCGCAATGCACCGCCCATGCGCTTGTGGATGACCTGGAAAAGGCGATGGCCCAGCCGGCGCGAGCCAATCAGGCTGGAGAATGCAAAGAGCATCCGGGCCAGGATCGACGAACGCATCTTGGCCTTGATGCCGTCCAGGATGGTCTCATAGAGCCGCGGCACCCCGATGATGAAGGTGATGCGGTATTGGGCCATCGTCGCCATGATTGCGGCGCCGTCGAGCTTGGGGATGAGCACGACCTGGGCGCCGATGGAAAGCGGAACCAGCATCGTGCCCTGCAATGGCAGGATGTGGTGCAACGGCAATATCACGATGATCCGGTCGTCCGGATTGAAATAGGCGGTCTTGATGGTGACGGCGTCGATATTGGACTGCAGATTGCCAAACGACAGCATCGCGCCCTTGGGGGCGCCGGTGGTTCCGGAGGTGTAGATGATGACGCCGATTTCATCCGGCGAAAACTCCCCGTGGTCCAGGGCTTCGGAGGGCGCCGGGGGAACTTGCTGGCAATCCATGCGCAATACCGCCGCCTGGCATTTCGTGCAACCGCGCAACGCCTCGCGCACCCGGGGCTCGGTCTTCTCCGTCACCCATATCGCCGATGGCGTGCAGTCATCCAGGACATGGCGGATCTCCTCGGCGGTGGACTGCGCATCCACGGGCACCGGGATCATCCGGCGATGCCAGATCGAATAGAAGGAACAATACCACTGCTGGCAGTTTTCCGCCACCAGCGCCACACGATCCCCGGGAACGCCGGGCAGCAACGCGCCATAGCACTGCGATGCCCAGATCAACTGGTGGTAGCTGTACGTCCCGCCGGTAAAATGCACCGCGATACGATCCGAATCTGTTAAATACCTCAAATGACTCATCCCTGGATCCGTGGAGTTTGGTGATTTTGCATCAGTGCCAGCCCATAATATATGCCGGCAATCCAATTTTTGCGACACATTTTAATATTTTGTCGCAAAAATTGGAAGTCCATGCATCATCGCCATGGCCTTCCTCGGCAATTCCAGACCGCGAAGGCAGACCTCCTCCACCCCGTTTTATCAACAATGGCGTCCAGGGGCGGGTCAGGAGAATGACACCGGCACCTGGCAGGCTTCTTCGATGCGGCGTCGAATTGGCTCGAGGGCTTCCGGGGAGGCGAATTTCCCGTCGAGGCCGCCTTTGCGTCCGATCCTGGCCAGCTTTGACTGTCCCAGCGGGTGGTAGGGCATGAGGTTGATCTGCTGCAGATGAGCCAGGCGGTTTGCGATTCTGGCGATGCCGTCGGCATGGTCGTCACGGTCATTCAGGCCGGGGATGATCGGGCATCGCAGGATCACCATTCCTCCTGCGTCATCGATTCTGGCAAGGTTGTCGACAATTGGCGACAGTGGCACGCCGGTATATTCCTCATGCCTTGCGGGGTCGGTTTCCTTGAGGTCATAGAGGAACAGATCGACGTTTGGCAGCAAGGCCCCGATCACCTCCCAGGGGGCAAAGCCGCAGGTGTCGAGGCAGGTGTGGATTTTTTCATGCTTTGCCGCCGACAGCAGTTCGGCGGTGAACTTCGGCTGGAAGAGCGGCTCGCCTCCGGAGACGGTCATGCCGCCGCCGGATTTCTCGTAGAAGATCCGGTCTTTGAGCACTTCGGCGACGATGTCGTCGGCTTCGGCGCTGCGTCCGATGATCTCACGCGCTCCGGAGTAGCATTTTTCTGTGCATTTCCCGCAGGCCCGGCAGTGCGTCCGGTCGAAGGCGCCGTTTTCGAAGCAGCCATTGGGGCAGACCGAGGCGCAGAAGCCGCAGCCGACGCACTTTTCGGGCAGGAATGAGAGCTCCGGCTCGCTTCGCTGGGATTCCGGGTTATGGCACCACCGGCATCGGAGCGGGCAGCCCTTCAGGAAGACTGTCGTCCGGATGCCGGGGCCGTCGTTGATTGCGAATTTCTTGATGTCGAATACAGTTCCGGTCATCGGAATGATTCCTCGAGGATGGCAAGCGAGTCGGCCTTGGTCATTTTGACGCGGTCCAGGTCGAAGAGCGCGCCCATGGTCTCCCACGCGTTTTCATTGATGGCGGACAGTTCCCCGCGCGTGACGCCGTAGTCGGACAACTTCAGGGCGTCGACGCCGCATTCATGCTGGAGCTTGTCGAGGGCGGCGAGGAAGTCGGCATCTCCGGCGGCCCCGGCGAGGTCGGCGTACAGCTGCGGCAGCCGTGACGCGTAGAATCCATGCCAGGCCTTTGAGATCGTGATCAGCGCCGCGCCATGCGGGATATTGGGATGGAAGCCGCCGATCGCGTGCGCCAGCGAGTGTTCCGAGGTGCAACATGAGGTCGACTCCGCCATGCCGGAGAGCGTGTTGGCCAGCGCCACGTCGGTGCGCGCCGCGAGGTTGCCGCCATCGCGCACCGCCGTGGGCAGCGACTTGCAGATCAGCTCGATGCTTTTGAGGCAGTACAGTCCGCTGATCGGGGTCGCGCAGCTTGCCAGGTAGCACTCCGCGGCATGGAAAAAGGCATCGAAGCCCTGGAATGCGGTCAATTGCGGCGGGACAGTCAGCATGAGCTGCGGGTCGACAATTGCGATTTCCGGGAAGGTGTCGCCGCAGCCGAAGCCGATCTTCTCATTGCCGTTGGTGACGACGGTCCATGGGTCGACTTCAGTTCCGGTGCCGGCGGTGGTGGTGATGGCGACAATGGGCAATGGCTGTGCCTGCAGCGGCAGCGCCTTGCCGGTGCCGCCGGAGATGTAATCCCAGTAATCACCGGGGTTGGTGGCCATCACCGCGATTGCCTTGGCGGCGTCGATCGGGCTGCCGCCGCCGAGGCCGACCACGAAATCGCACTTTTCCTGTTTGGCGAAGGCGGCGCCGTCCATGACTTGCTCCCGGGTCGGATTGGCCTGGACTTTGTCGTAGACCGCACAGGCGGCATGATTGCGGGCGAGGAGCTTCTCGACCCGGTCAAGCGTCCCGGAGCTGCGCATCGACCTTCCGGAGGTGATGACGATCAGCGCCTTTTTTCCCGGCAGCGGAATCGAGCCAAGCTGTTCGAGTTGCCCGGCGCCGAAATGGAGTTTGGTGGGAATGTAGTTGAAGAATGGCTTCATGGCGGTTGATGGCTCCTTTTTTTTTCTTATGGTTGTGCAGTCAGATCATGTGTTCCGTGCGTTTCAGCACCTCGAGCTGCAATTCGCGGGAGAGTCGGCTGTAGTATTCGCTGTATCCGCCGATCCGGACAATGAGTTCCGGGTAGGCGGCGGGGTTTTCGTAGGCCTTTTTCAGCGTTTCCTGGTCGATCAGCGTTGGCTGCAGCTGCATTCCCCCCTGGGCGAAGAAGCCGCACAGCAGCGCCTTCAGCAGCTGCCGTTTGTCGGGCGAGGCCGCCAGCGTGCGCTGCAGCCGCAAATTCAGTACCGGCGTGCCGATTGCCAGTTGGCATGGCAGGCCGGCGACCGAGTTGAGCAATGCCGTCGGGCCATTGCGGTCGGTGCCGGTCACCGCTCCGACCGAGTCGGCCACCGGTGCGCCGGCGGCACGGCCGTCCGCCGAGGCATCGACATAAGAGCCGTGCCAGGCGTATCCGGTAAGCAGGATGATTGCCGGGTATGCCGGACCGCCTTGCCGCATCGGATAGCGGCGGATCAGGGAAAAAACGTACCGCGCCAGTTTTCGGGCGATTGCATCGACCTGGCTGGAGTCGTTGCCGAATTTCTCCGGGATGCCCTGAAGCGCCGCGATGGCGTTGGCGGCATTGGTCAGTCCGGCGACATTCACGGTGCTGCCGTAATAGCGGGCGCCACCGGCGTTGAACTCCAGATTCCGGTCGATGCAGTCATCCACGAAGAGCGTCCGGATGAGGTGGGGGCGGTATTGCGCCGCGAAGTCGCTGTTGGCCTTGACGGCGGCGGCGAAGGTCTCCATGTGGAATTTGATGTCGGCGTGGAATCGCTGGAGGCCGCTGTTGTTGAGGATGTCGATCAGGTTGAGTCCGCCTTCGGTGGAACCGACATTCGAGCAGCCCTCGAACATCAGTTCGGTGCAGCCGCCGAATGCGAAGCGGCCGCGGTCGGCGGCCTTCGCGTTGGCATACCGGCGGATGCCGGAGCGGTAGGCCGGTTCATTGTATATCGAGGGGCAGGGGATGCCGCGTCCCCAGACATTGAAGAGCTCGTCCCAGATCTCCGGCGGCGTACTGGGGCCAATGAGCAGTCCGCAGTTCGGACGGCGCAGCTTTTGGGCGCGCAGGCACAGCCGGGTGAATGCCGGATATTTTGCGGTATGGAGGAAATGCCAGCCATCATGGAGATCGACGGCGCGGTAGAGTTCCTCGATCCACATTTGCGCATCGGCCTCGCCCCTGTAGTATTGGCCAATGTAGTCGTCGAAGCGTCCGGCGGAGTCGTAGCAGTCCAAGGCGAAGAAGAAATTGAAGCTCCGCATGGCGCTGTGGAAATCCCGGGCGGGGCGTTCCACGCAACCGGCGATGTCGCCTGGCGCGCGGGCGAGGAAATCCGTGATTCCGGCCAGGGTGTCGGAGAGCGCCTGCCGCAGTGGCGCGTGCGGCATGGCCTTGACCCGTCGGCGGTATCCGCCCAGGCCGTCACTGAGTATCCGCCGGTAATTGAGCACGCAATGCGTCCAGCCATTCCCGCCGACGGCATATCGCGGCGGGATCAAGTCGGTGCGGAAGAATTTGAGTTCGTCGATGATCCACTCCAGCAGGGTGCGTTCAAATGGATCGGTCAGCTTTTCCTGGCCGAGACGCCGCAGGCCCTCGGCATCGCAGCGCATGCTGAACGAGTAGTCGAATTGCACGTATTTCCCGGCAAGACCCCAGATATTGTGTTCTGGAGCCGGATAGAGCGGTCCGGACTCCGGCGGCGGCACGGCATGCTCGAAGTACCGCCGCAGCCCTCGGCCATAGCGTTCGACGATGGGGCGGTTTTCTTCTTCGAACATCCCGGCTGCCAGCGGTTCGCCAAGCCGGTAGAGGATTTCCGCTTTGCGGTTCATGACAGTGTTCCCTCCTTTTTTCTGGGGGATGATGGCAGAGTCAGTATTCGGTCCGGTCGATGATCTCCTGCTGTTCTTCCGGGGAGAGCGAGACGAAGAACTCGGAGAAGCCGGTCTTGCGGATCAGCAGCGTCCGGTACTCGTCGGGGGACATTCTGGCCGCCTCGAGTGTCTGGCGGTTCACGACGGTGAAGCCGGCGTGGAGTCCGCCCATTTCGAAAAAGCCGCGCAGCAGCGCCGCGAAGCGGTCAGGCGACGGGCGGCAGGCGAATTTCAGGTTCAGACCGCCGCAGATGCACCGTCGCAACGGCAGCCGCGCGACGCTGGTCAGAAGCGCAGTCGGGCTTTCGCGGTCCGCGCCATGCTCGGGCGACTGGTTTTCGCTGACGGGCGCCCCGGCGTGCCGCCCGTCCGGCGTGGCGCCGATGGTTGAGCCGAACCGGGCATGGTGGGTCAGCGAATAGAACGACGGCATCATGATGAAGCCGGTTTTGCGGCCGGCCGCCTCCGCCGCGTCGATGAGTGCATTGGCGGCCGCGGCGGCAAGCGCGTCGGCTTGTTCATCGCCATTGCCGTATTTGGGAAAGCGGCTCACGATCTCCTCGCGCAGCGTCTCCGCGCCGTCGAAGTCCTTTTCGAGCAGGGATGCAAGTTCCCGGAAGGAGAGGCGTTTTTCCCTGGCGACCAGCCGGTCTACAGCCACGAGGCTGTCGGCCATGTTGGCGATCCCGGAGAACATCCGGTGCATCCAGCGGTAGTTTTCCGCCCCCATGCGGTAGATGTCGCGGCAGCTTTGGATGCAGCTGGGGAAGAAGAGCGACTCCAGGCGGAAGGTGGGGCGGTCGCTGTAGATGTCGACCCGGCATTTGCGGATGTCGTCGATCAGCCGTTCCTCGGTGATGCGGCGCAGTTCGGCGATCGTGGCCTCCACTGGCGGCGTTCCGTCCTGCCTGGCGGCGCAGAGCAGCGCCTCGCGGAAATATTCGAAGCTGTTGTCAAAGACATCGATGCGGCGCATGATGTTATACAGCCTTCCCGGCAGATCGACCCGGTTGCAGGCGGTGAAGGTGTAATTCCAGGCGTCTTCCGGGAGGATTCCGGAGTCCAGCAGCTTGTTGACGATCAGATGATCGTTGAAGAAGTTGCATTGCGCATCAAGATTATGCGCGGCGTTCCCGATGAGGTGCCACGCATCCTCCGGCATGTCGGCGCCGATGCGGAAATTCAGCGTCGGCTGCGGCATCCGGACGAGTTGCGCGGCCTCGACGACAGTGCCGGAGAGGTCGTTGAACTCCCATTTCCCGTCGGCGTTGCGTCCGCCGAGCGTCAAGTACTGCTTGCTGGCCTGGCATGGAATCGGCTTCAGGTCGTAGTTGTCGGTGGCAGTGCCGGTGATTTCATTGAATTTGATCAGGAAGAATGCCAGAAGCTCGCGTGCGCGTTCGCGGTCCGGCTCCGCCATGAAGAAGGGCAGCAGGTACTGGTCGAGCCTTCCCGGCGCGAAATCGCGCGAGCCGCAGACCGTGCTGGCGATGAACTGCATGATCCAGATGGATTGCAAAGCCGAAAACAGGTCGTATGCCGGGCCGCATGGCACTTGGCGCAGCGCGGCGGCGGCCTCCGGCTTGCCCGCGGCGTCGGCGGCGTCGGCATACCGGAGGCAGAAGGACCGTATTGCCGCAACGCACCCCAGCGCGTTGCGTTCGAAGAAGCGCGCCTCCGGCGTGCCGATCCGGGCGGCGTTGGCAGAGACCTCTGCCGCGATGCCGTCGAGGCCCCTTGACAGGATTTCCGGCATCGGCAAAGTGACATGACCCTCGCTGCCGACCCCGCCGGGGATCCGGGTGAATGGCTCCGGATACGGCCAGCGCGCCTCGACCATGCGTCCGGCGAAACGATCATCGGGATCCACCGGAGTCGACAGTCCGCCCAGCAGCAGTTCAAATTCGTGCAGATACCGCTCCTCTTCCGGCAGCGCGCGGGTCTGATCCGCATGGTCGCGCAGCAGTCTTTCGCGTTCGATGAAACAGGCACGGTTGTCGGATGAGAGAATCCTCTCCCGCAACCTTCCGATTGCCACAGTGTCCATTATGTCCACAGCCTCCTCGTATCGTCTTGATTGAATGGCGGTTTCCGCCGGCGCGTCATGCGCCATGCCTGAAGCGCTCGATCATCTCCCGCTGGATCACCTGCGGGAGGGAGACGAAGCGCGCGCTGAATCCGCCGACGCGCACCGTCAGGTCCCGGTACTGCTCCGGCTTCTCCAGCGCATTCTCCAAGTCGCTGATGGAGACCGCATTGACTTGGAGCTGGAGCCCGCCAAGCTCGAAATAGGTGCGCAAGGCGTCGCGGAATTTCCTCCTTGCGGAATCGGTCCGGCACAGCGAGGCGTCGCAGTAGATGTCGAGCGCCTGCCCGCCGGAGAAGGTGGTCTGGTCGATTGCGGCGCCGGAGCGGATCAGGCCGGTAATCCCATCGTGGCTTCGCCCGGCCATCGGTCCGATGTTCTTGGCGAACGGCTCCCCGGCGTGCCTGCCATCGCAGCTGGCCGGATAGCCCGCGCCGCGTCCGACATGGGTGTTGAGGGTATGGAAGCTCGGCATGTAATAGACGACGCCGGCGGGATTTTCCTCCCGGATGATCCGGGCTAGCTGGCTGGCGACGCGGGCAGCGAAGTCATCCGCCGTGCGGTCTCCGTTCCCGAATTTGGGGCAGGCAAGCAGCTCCTGGCGCAAATCCTCGTGGCCCTTGAAGTCCTCCCGCGCTGCCGCGGCAATCTCGGCAAGCGTGCGGTGTCTGCGGCGGAAGACCAGCTCGTCGATTGCGGCCAGTGAATCGGCGACATTGATCAGCGCGAACAAATCGACATTGCCGGTGTGGTATCGCGGGGCGCCGTGCAGCCGGTCCGCGCCGGGGATGCCGCCGCGCAGCAGCGCCGAGGTGAAGGGCGAGGGATGGTATCCGCGCTCGAATGCCTCTTCATTGAGCTGGGAGTGGCGTGCAAGCAGCAGCCGGAGCAGCTTGCGGTCGTATGCGAACATGGCTTCCATGAGCTCGTCGATGGAGCCATATTGCGTCGGGACCTCGATTGACAGCCCGTCTTCTCTCCGGAAGGGGCTGCCGCCATTGATCGCCGCCTCCAGTCCCGGCAGGCAGTTGCAGACCACCGCCCACATGTCGCTGAATTCACGGCCGGCGATCATCAGCCCCATGCAACTGTTGACGCACCAGCGGTCCAGATCCTCGGGGCGGACGCCGCGTTTGCGCAGCGTCTCGCGGCAGTTTTCCTCTCCGTAGAAGGTCGGCTGGCCGACTGTGAAGAGTTCCGGCCGGGTGGCCAGCGCGAGATCCTCGTCGCGGGTGCCGGCATGGCAGCGGACCGCAAGCAGCGGCGCCGGCAGCCGCAACTCGGCGGCGACTTGCAGGATCAGCCGGCTCAAGTCATTGAACTGGTCGTTGCCATTGCCATCGCATCCGCCGATGTTGAGCGCCTTCGCGGGATCGCCATGGATATTGAGCTTCTGCATGAATTCGCCAAGCACTGCGGCCAGCTCCGCCTCGCTCACGCCATGGGTCCGGTCGTGTTCGAAGTACTTGTAGCAGTACTGGTCAAGGCGTCCAACGGAAATTGAGTAGAAGCTGTATTCGGAGATGCCGGTCAGCGCCTGGAGCAGCAGGACGCACTGCAGGGCCTCGGCAAAGCTTTCCGCCGGTTCCGCCGGCACGCGCCGGCACACTCCGAAGCCGAGCCGGGCATAGCGTCCGGCAAAATCAATGACTGCGCGCAACGCGGTGCGCTGCGCCGGAGTCGGGGCCTCATCGGCCAGTTTGCAAAGCCCGCGCTCCAGGACCAGCTCGTAGTCAAGTGTGGTGTGGTTGCACGAGATCTCGATGCAATGGCCATTGCCGCAATAATGGTCCCCAAACGGATCCCCGGGGACCGGCGGCTGCAGCCGGGACATCGCCGCCGCATCCGCCTCCGGCATCGGAAGCGGATTGGCGTCGTCATCGCCGAAGATTGCCGCCAGGCGCGAATGGCCGGGGTCGCCGTCGATCGGGATGTCGGCGAGAATCCGACGGAAGAGCTCGGCCTCCCGCATATCCGCATCCTGCACTTCGGCATATACCGAGGGCGTGTGAATCAGACGAAGGCGGGCGATGGCGCGTTCGTAATTGGAGTTCATAACGTCGCCTCCATGTATCCGATTGATTTGGAGATCTTTTCCGCACAGTCAAGCACGAGCTTGCGCAATTCCGGCAACCGCTCTTCGTGCAGGCGTGAGGCAAGGCCGGTGATGCCGACTCCGGCGACCGGCCTGCCGACGGCGTTGAAGACCGGCGACCCGATGCAGTAGCTGCCCAGGACATATTCGCTGAATTCCGAAGCCGAGCGGGTCTGGAGTATTGATGCCAGCCGCTCGCGCAGCACCGCCGGATCGACGACGGTATGCGGGGTGATCCGGGGCAGGGGACCGCCCAGCACCTTGTCCTGCTCCTCTGGAGGCAGAAAGGCGAGGACCGCCATGCCGAAGGCATTGCCATGCCAATGAAGCCGGATTCCCGGGGTCACCGCCAGGTAGTACTCGGCCGGAGGCGGCACGAAGTCAAGCTGGAGCATGCGGTCGCCCGACGGAATCTGGATCTGGCAACTCTCGCGGGAGTCGGCGGCCAGGGCCTCCAGGAAGGGGCGCGCCTGCTTGCGCAGATCGAAATTGGTCTGCAGCTTCATGCCAAGCGAGTAAAGCCCGGCGGTCAATTCGTACTGCCCCGCCGGGGTGCGGCGGGCGTAGCCCATCTCCTGCAGTACGGTCAGCACCCGGAAGGCCAGGTTCGAAGAGAGTTCAAGACGGCGGGCCAGCTCCGTAGGACCCCATGATCCCGGATTGGATGCCATGAACTCCAATACCCTGAGCGTGCTGGCCGCCGCCGGGGCCGGGTAGTTTTTCTCCGCCATGAAAAAGCCTTGTCCTATTCTAAAAATAAAATGCAGTTTTGTATTTAGAATAAAATAACGCCTTGTTCCCCCATTTCAAGCCGGCAAATATGAAAATCAGAAAGAAACCCTGCCTGTCGGGTGGAAGCCAGCGGTGCGGCTTGTGAATCCATGGCGTTTTCGTCGGACATGCCCATGGATTCCAGCGTCATGACCGACGGATTCGTGCAGGCGATCACTCAGAGAGCACCCACAGTGCATCCTGGTTGTCCCGCTTTGCAAATCCGGCGTCGCACAGGCAGACCATCCGCGGCTTGAAGTTGTCGGGGTTGCCGCTGTGGCAATGATAGGCGCATATGAATCGATCCGGATCATCGGTGGGCATGTAGCTGTTGTGACCCACGCCTTCGACATCGCCGTGACGTTTCAATATGGGATTGTGCCCGTATTTCCTGAATGGCCCCGTTGGACAATCGGCCACCGCATATCCGACCGCATAGTCCCTCGACCTGGTATGGTTGCATGAATACGATAGATAATACCGTCCGTTGCGCCTGATGACAAAGGGCCCCTCGGCGACAATGGCGTCCCTTGTCTCCCACGGCTCCTCAGCCCTGATCAGCACATCGGGATATCGATGCACAATTCGCTTCAAATCCCCGGACATCCTGGCGACATGGATCTGGTTGCCATGGCTAAGTTCCACATAATACAGGTATATGCCGGAATCGTCAAAGAGCAAATGGCCATCGATTGCCGGCTCATCCATCAGCCACCCATCGGCGTGCTTTCTGAACGGCCCGACCGGGGAGTCCGCCACCGCCATTGCCAAATGTTCCTCGGCGGCGTACACCATATAAAATTTTCCACCATGGAACGAGACTTCCGGAGCCCAGAACCATCGATTGCCGACCACGTCCTCCCGGGAAAGGCACAATCCCGCGTCATGCCAATGAATCAGGTCATCCGACTGGTAGACATGGAAGCCATCCCGGCCATCACTGTCGGTATTGAATGCATTGGGCGCATCCAGCCTCTGGCCGTTTTCCGAGGTGCAATATATGTAGTACTTGCCGCCGTGGCGCATCAGGAACGGGTCCGCGCCGGGAAAAATTCGGGTGAGGTTGATCATGGGCAAAGCGGGATGGCAGACATGGGGAGGGGCTGCGGACGAGGTGCGATGAGGACCAGAATCCGTGAAGCTGGCGTTTTTGCGTCAGAATGCGGAATTTTGCGGGCGCGTTCCGGGAACGCATGACCGAAAAAATGGCGAAACCATGGCGCAAAGGAAAACAGCTTCACGGCATCCAGGGAGGAAATCCGCCCATTCATTCCATCCCGCCCGCCGCATCGCGATTACTACAAATCGCGCCAGTCGAAGAGGATCTTGAAGCAGTCCACGCCCTTGTGGTGGGCGTATTCGAAGGCCTCCCTGGCCTTGCCGGCCGGCCAGACCTCGTAGGGCAGGTGGCTGGTGTCGATCTTGCCCTCGCTGATCCACTGCAGAATCTGCCCCTTTGCCCGCCACTTCATCGCGCAGGTCATCGACATGTTGACATTCTTGACAAACCAGCGGTGATAGTGGTCGAAGAGCAACTTCTCGGGATAGTCGCCGTTGAGGTGGATGTATCCGGGCTCATCGTCGTCTCCCCAGCCGCCATCCTTGATGAAACGGTGGAGCTGTCCGGGCACTTCGGGGTTCCCCGAGCACTCGATGATCTTGTCGGCCTTCTTTCCGGAGGTGATTTCGAGCAGCGCCTTGATGCCCTTTTCATCCGGGGTGATCACCTGGTCGGCATAATGGCGGGCGATTTCCTGCCGGTAGGCGTTGGGTTCCGCCAGGACGATGGTGGCCCTTGGGGCCTTGATGCGGATGATCTGGGCGGCGCCGATGCCGTTCATGCCGGCGCCGAACACCAATACGGTGCCGGTGAAATCGCTGGTCAGGCCGAGCCGCTCGACACCCTTGAGCGACACGCAGAAGAGGTAGGCCAGCACCGCCTGCTCGTCAGTGACATTGTCGGGGATGCGGCAGAGCGGATCGCCGGCGCCATTGGCGTTGTCGCTGTCCTTATGGCAGATGAGGGTGCCGCCACCCCAGGCGGCGCAGACATCCAGGTATTTTCGGCACTCGTTGATCATTACGCGGTCGCCCTTCTTGAATCCGGGGGCGTAGCTGCCTTCCTCGAGGACCACGCCGATATTTTCGTATCCCGGCACCAGCGGATACCAGCATTGCTCCGGATGCTGCATCCCATGGTAGGTCTTCATGTCGGTGCCGGTGGAAATGGCGCTCATCCGAGTCTTGCAGACCACGGTGTCCTCGCGCTTCGGGGTCAGGACGACCTCCCGGAAAGCGGCTTCCAATGGCCGTTCAATGACTGTTGCCAGAGTCTTGGTTTCCATTTTGTTGTAACCTCGATGGATTATGCGGGTTATTGTTGAAGCCGCCACGGACAGTGGCGGCAGCTGTCGAGAACATTGTCGCTGACCGCCTGGCGGAACTTTTCCGCCATCGGCCCATAAAATATCTCTTCGAGCGATGATTGGCGGGCGGAACCGGCGCTGAAGCCAAAATAGTCGGTGCAGAAACCGCATGCGCCGTCATTGCGGATATGGAGCCGCTGCCACGGCATCCGGCAGCAGGGAGCATCAAGGTGATCGGGATAGCTGTGGGCGGTGAACTGCACCTCGAAGGGATATTGGCGCGAATTGAGGTCGGCGATGCCGCGACGCAGCTTTTCCAGATAGCCGGCATCGTCGTCCCGGGACCATCCTGCAAGTTCCGGGTAGTCCTGTCCAAAGCATTCGCGGGCCATCCGGCGGTGGTGGGCCACCTCGGCGAACGGCAGGTACATCAGCTGCCCCAGGATCACCCGGTCGGGATGGAAATGCGCCAGCATCATGGGCAGCTCCGCCATGAAGTCGACATTGTCATCGGAGACCACGGCCATGAGCGACAGCCTGCCGCGACGCTTCCCCAGGCAGGCGATCCCCTCGGAGAGGGCATCGTAGGTGCCATCTCCGCGCACGGCGTCGGTGAGGGCGCGGTTGCCGTCCACGGAAACGAAGATCTCGTCCATGAAATCGCAAAGCGCCTCCGCATGGTGGCGGATCAGAGTGCCGTTGGTGACAATTTCCAGTCGGCAGAGCTGCTTTTCGAAGAGGCTTCTGGCCAGTTCGTCGAATTGCGGATACAGCAGCGGCTCGCCTCCCCAGAGGGTGATTTCCGGCAGGCATGGCACCGCCAGATCCCGGGCCTGCCGGGCCATATCCTCCCAGAACTGCAACGGCAGTGCAGTCCTGCCGGTTCCGCGCAATCCGCGGTTCTGGCCGCAGAATTTGCAATGGAGGTTGCAGTCGCCAGTCAATTGGAAATGGAGATATTTCAGCTTGGCGGTCATGGCTCAGGAAAGGTTGATGAAGAGCATGTAGACGGCAGTGCCGCCGCAAATGGATATGAGCGGATTGCGCAGCAGCAGATGGAGGGCGACGGTGACGGCGGCCCCTCCGCCGCCGTATGCCAGCCGCAGGTAGTGCGGGTCGTTGAAATCGCACAGTCCGATGAAGCTGTAGGCCACCAGCATGGCGATGGCTGCGGCGGTCATTGCGGTGCCCAGGTAGGTCAGCAGCGGCGGCACCGGCTTGTCGGAATTGCGGAAGACCAGAAACGGAAAGGCGCGCAACAGCAGCACCACCGCCGCCATTACCGCAGTCATGAGGATCCGATGAGTCAGCAGCTCGTCCATCAGGCGGTCCCCCTCTCGGCGGCGGCGACGCTTTGGGCGGTCCGGCGGCGATGCCACAGCATCACGGCGATGATCGCGGCCATGGCCGGCAGCAGCATCTTGTTGGCGGCGTGCGGGAAAAGGAACAGCGCCACCAGCACGGTGGCGGCAGTGATGGCGCCGCCGGCAATGGCGGGAAAGCGGTTCAGCCGGTTGCGGCACAAGTCCACCAGGATGACGATGAAGAGCGCGACCATGGCGAACTCGATGCCGTCAGTGGGGAATGGCAGGCGGTTGCCGATGGCGGCGCCGATGACGCCGCCGGCCACCCAGTAGGCCCAGTCGAGGAAGATGACGCCGGCAAAGTAGCATCGGCGGGCTTTTCCCCGGTACTTGCAGGCGGAGATGATGGCGTACGATTCGTCAGTCAATCCGCAGACCATCAGCCATCTCAGCCAGCAGGGGTAGTTCGGGAAAATCCGGAGGAAGCTCAGGCCATACAGGGAATAGCGGATATTGATCAGCACGGCGATGATCGCGGTCAGCAGCAGGCTGTACTGGCCGGCGTTCTTCAGCATGTCGACGGCGGCGAATTGCATGCTTCCGGACTCGGTGCTCAGGCTCATGCCGAACACCCATCCGATGGTCATCCCCGGCACCTGCCGGACGATCAGCACGCCGAAGGCGATGCCCATGGTGACATAGCCCATGAGCACCGGCAGCGAGGCAATGAACGCCTCGTGGAACACCCGGCGCATGGCGATGCGGGGGGATCCGGCCGGCGAATCCGTTGAAGCGGCAGCTGCAGACATGGCGATTCAGGAAAAATCCGGGTTTTCAAAAATCTGGCTGATCTTCCGGGCGAGGTCGGCCATCCGATAGGGCTTGCGGAGGAAACCGGCGGCGCCGGCATCCATGACATCCTGGATTTCCTCGTTGGAGACGTATCCGCTGGAGACCAGCACCCGCACCTTGGGATCCAGCTCCTTGAGGATGAAGAAGGTCTCGCGGCCACCCATATTGGGCATCAGCATGTCCAGGATCACCAGGTCGATGCGGCCAAGATTCGCATCATAGATCGACACCGCCTCCTTGCCGTCGCCGGCCAGGATGACATTGTATCCCATGTCCTGCAGCATATCGATGAGCACATCCCAGATCATATCCTCGTCGTCCACCAGCAGGATGGTGCGGGGCGAGCCATCGGGGCGGCGGGTGGCGTCCGCCGGCGAAGTCGCCAAGGCGTCGTCGCGGTTTTCGGCGGGGGCAATGGGGAAGAGCATGACCAGATTCGGAGCGGCGGTGTCCGGCAGACAGCAGATGCCGCCGTGGTTCATCCTGGCCAGTCCGAGCCATTTGGCGCCAATGAGCAGCGGAATTGGCAGGTCATCGGCATTGGCCATGATGGAGGACAGGCTGCGCAGACGGCGGATCTCGGGGAATGGCAGCTTGTCCGGCAGCACCGCCACCGCCACCGCCTCGGCATTCCTGTCGCCCAGGCGCGCCTCACGCGCTTCCGCGCCGGTGAGCGCGACCCGGCGGCATTCGACATTCCAGGCGTGCCGCGAGTCGGAGTCGCTGCGACTGAACCGCAGCAGCACCTCCCGGATCAATTCCTGGAAGGCGAGGCCATTGCCGCGGATCTTCACTCCTGCGGCGCCATTGACGGCGATTGTGCAGCCGCTGGGCAATTCGCGCCGGGTGCGGCCGATGACCTCGTCGATCAGCGAATCCACCTGGATGGATTCAGCGTTCTGGGCGTCGGCAATGGCGGCGCGCCCGGAGGAAGAGACCAGCGCGGAGGCGTTCTTGAGCTCGCGTTCGATGCGCCGGAGGTATTCCAGATTGCCGCCGCTGGACTCCAGGTCGTCGGCCAGCAGGGCGTTGAAGTCGTCGATACGGTCAAAGGTTCCGGAAAGCAGCTCGCACATCCCTGCCAGCAATGAGCGCAAGGCCCGCAGTTCCGGGCTGTTGGCGGCCAGATTGAGACCCTGCAATTTCGCATCCGTGGCATTGGCAGTGGATTTCATGCGGACTCCTCAATTTTTTTAGTGGGGATTGGCGAAGGGGCGAATTGGCGAAGGGGCGGCCTCAAGATGCGCCGCGCTGGCGTTGCCCGGGGGCGTCGATGGCGAACGGGAAGACTCCAAGGTCGTCGTTGAGCCGGGCGCATACCGGCATGTCCATGTCATCCCACCAGCCACGGCGGGCGAAGTGGCAGCCCAGCGCGGCGATCATCGCCGCATTGTCGGTGCAGTATTTGGGTGCGGCAAGCACCAGCTGCCGCCCCTGCCGTCTGCATGCATCCTCCAGATGGCTGCGCAGGTAGCTGTTGCAGGCCACGCCGCCGCAGAGGCAGATCAGCCGGGCGCCATGGCATTGCGCGGCATCCAGCGCCTTGTCAATGAGCACATCCATGACGGCAGCCTGGTAGCTGGCGACCACATCGGCCAATTCCCGATCGTCCAAGGTGCGGTCCTTGACCGCATAGAGCAACGCGGTCTTGACCCCGGAGAAGCTGAAATCAAAGCGGTGTTCGGGCTTGACCGGCTTGCCGCCGCCTCCGCACAGTCCGTGCGGGAAGCTGTATCGATGCGCATCCCCCGTCTTGGCGATGCGGTCGATCACCGGCCCACCGGGATAGCCCAGGCCGAGGATCTTGGCGGCCTTGTCCAGGGCCTCGCCGGCGGCGTCATCCATGGTCGAGCCGACGATCCGGGCGCGGCCGTCCGCAGGGAGCAGCACCAGTGCGGTATGGCCGCCGGATACCACCATGCCGAGAATGGGATAGTTGCCGCGGTCCTGGAGCAGCTGGGGGTGGTCGATGAAGGCGCCATGGAAATGCCCCATGAAGTGGTTGATGCCGATGATTCTCAGGCCAGCCGCCGCCGCCAGACCCTTGGCGAAGGCGTTGCCGACCAGCAGCGCGGGAATCAGGCCGGGATGGCTGGTGACTGCCAGACCGTCAAGCTGCGACGGGGTGACGGCGGCTTCGCGCAGGGCGGTGGAAACCACCGGCACCACATTCTTGAGGTGCTCGCGGGCCGCCAGCTCCGGAATCACCCCGCCATAGGCGGAATGCAGCTTGATCTGGCTGCTGATGACACTGGAAAGCACCTGGTGGCCATCGCAGACCACCGCGGCTGCAGTCTCGTCACAGCTGCTTTCTATACCGAGAATCAACATGGCGGGATCATCAGGTAAGGCGTTCGTAAATTCTGGCAACGACGTCAAAATCGTCATTGCCGCGGAAATTCACCGTGTCGATGCTGGCGATCCGGAAGCTGCCGCATTCCAGTTGCAGCAGCGACTCCAGCGTCTGGCGGGTATTGAGGAAGCCGGATTTGCCGACGCCGTTGTCGACATATGCGACCCGGTAGGCATTTTCGCGCGTTTCATCCAGATCCCGCACCGCAATGGCCGTGCCGGCGCCGCGGTTGGCCGGCGCGAGTGCCCCGGAGGGGGGCGTTTTGCCTTTTCCATGTCCGTCGCCGCCGGGTTTCCAGGCCTTGCGGGCGCTGGTGCGGCCGGCGGAGGGCAGGGGGGACGGCGGCGCGCAATAGGGCCAGGATGCGCCATCAAGGATGGCGGCAATCTGGTCCTCGCACCGGCGGACCTGCAAAAACTCCGCATCGCGGCGAATCAGCAAGTCGATTATCCGGATTTCGTCAGAAATCCGCATGGTGGTCAATTCGAGGTGGTTGAGTTCCTGGCGGATTGGCTTTTCCGGGCCGGTGCGCCATCGCCTGCCAGGTGGGCGGGCGCGGAATGCGCCGCGGCGGGGCCGTCCGAGGACTTCTCCGGCGCCGGAACGACGGGACGTGATGCGGGGGACGGGGCCGCCGCAAGGAAGGGCGCAACCGGCAATGGCGGCGGCGGGAAGACAAATTCGTCGGGGGCGCCGATGACCTCGTCGACCTGCTTTTCCAGGGCGGCGATGCGCTCATAGGCGGCCGCGCGCTCCGCCAGAAGCGCATCGATCTTGCGGCGCGCCTCCAATGCGGCCTCGATTATGGCCACATCGGCGCGCATCACGATTTCCACCATGCTCAATGGCGGCTTAACTGCGTTCTTCTTGGTTGTCATGGCTGAATGCGGTGTTAGTATATATCTTGTTTATCGGAAAGATGTCAATGGCCAAGACGATCCCCAGTTGTCATGAACTGGATGCCAATGAGGAAACGCCGGGCAAAGTGGCGTGGCGCAGGCGATCCCGGGCCGCATCGGAGATGCCGGAGCAATCCACCATCCGGTAGGCCAGATGGCAGAGCGCCTCTTCCGGCGCATGGATGATCAGCGTGGAAAGCACCGGTTCAATTGCGCATTGCGGATTGGCGGCCATCAGCTTGCACAGGTAGGAACTGCCGATGGAGGCCAATTGCAGCCGGGTCTGCGTCAAGTCCGGTGATGAATTGAGTGCGAGCGCGTACAGGAAGCCGTGGTCGCTGGCGGCGGCGCTTTCCAGCATCGGCAGCGCAATGGCGTCACTCAATGCGGGGAGGACCGCCAGCCTTCTTTTCAATTCATCGCCACAATCGCCGTGGCGCCAGAGCGCCTCGATCACCGCCGATGGCAGATCCTGCCGCGCGGCCAGCGCCATCCTCACTGCATCATCGCCGGACGTGGCAAAATTGAGCAGCGCCCGCTCATCCAGCTGCTGCGACTCCAGCAGACGCAGCCTGACGCTGTCGAAGCGGCTGCCTTCAAGCATCTCGACAATCGGTGGCGGCAGATCGCGCCGCCCCGCCAGGGCCAGCTGCCCGAGCTCCTCGTCGAATTGCGCCCAGATTTTCATGCAGGCGGGGGATAGCCGTGGATTCAGCAGCGTGCAGGCATGCACCAACGTGTCGCAGTCATCACCCAGGCCGATCTGGAACTCCTCGTCCAGCTTGCGGTTCTCCAGCAGCGCCAGCCGGACAAATGACACCGGGTCCTTGGAGAGCTTGAGCTGGATGTTGGGGGCGATGGCTGGATTGTGCGCCAAGGCCAGCCGCACGTCAATCGACGGGTCGTCGACCAGCTGTGCGGCCACCGCCGGCGTGATTTTCCGGCTGCCGGCCGCGACCACGCGCCAGGAGGGCAGGGGGCTTGCGGCAATTTTAGGCAGGCAGAGCGCATTGAGCGCCAGCACCGGCAGCACCTCGCCGTCCCCGCGCTGCAGCAGCATGCTGAGGATGCTGCTGGGTGTGGCCGGCATGGCGGCAAGGAATTTCGCCACTCCGGGGCAGTCCATGGCGCTGTTCGCCAGCTCACGCAGCAGCCTGACTTCTACCCCATTGCGCTGAAAGAGCTTGATCGCACCATCAACCCCCAGCTTGATACGTTCTAGAATATCGTCCCTGGTCAACTGAAATGCACTCCGAAAGAAAAAAGACGCCCCCTCCGAAAGAAAAAAGACGCCCCCCTGGAAAAGTTTGCGGGATACTATAATTTCAGCCACGCGTCCTGCACGGCCGCCCACGGCGGAAGTCAGGAGAAAACCGCAATCGCAAGCGACACGAGTCCGGCGGCAAGGCACCAGAAGCTGAAATACCAGAAACGACCCGCGATCCGGATCAGCGAAAGCGCCTTCAGGGCGAAGTAACCGACGATTCCGGCCACCGCCGCCGCACAGACTAGCGACACGGGGCTGCCGCACTCCGACAGCTCCCGGAAATGCCTGGCCTTGAGGACAACCGCTCCGGCGATCACCGGGATCGACATCAGAAAGGAAAAGTCGAAGGCGTCCTTGCTGCCGACCTTCAGCCACCGTGCCGCGCAGTAGGTGCTTCCGGAACGGCTGATTCCGGGGAGCATCGCCATGGCCTGGGCGCAGCCGATCATGACGGCCTTGAGCCATCCCGGCTGTCGGCTGCCGACGGCTGTTGCCGAAGGCACTTTCCGCAGGCTCAACAGCATGAATCCCGTAAACAAAAGCAGACAGGAGACGACAACCGGCGCGCCAAAACAGCGCTCGATGGCATCATGGGCCAGGAAATAGAGCAGGGCGGCAGGCAGGCAGGATACGGCCACCGCCAGGCAGTACCTCAGCGACTCCGGATCACGCCGGAATACCCCGCACGCCAGCTCGACCAGCCGTTTCCGGTAGAATACCAGCAGCGCAATCAGCGTGCCCAGGTGCAACAGCACCTCCAGCAACGGCCCGTTCCCGCCTCCGGAATCCAGTCCGAAGGCATTCTTGAGCAACGCCAGATGGCCGCTGCTGGAAACGGGGAGGAACTCGGCCAGCCCCTGGACTACCCCCAGCAGCTGCAATTTCAGGAATGACGCCATAAAGAACCAATTCCACACAACATTCCAGGCCAATGCCAGGCCTGGGGCTTGCGCCTACGCCTCTTCGACCAGCACGCGATGCAGCGTGATCTGCGCCTTCTGGAAATCGCGACGGTCCAGAATGAACTGCATGTTCACCTGGCGGGGCGACTGGACCATCGCCAAGGTGTTGATTCCGGCATCGTAAAGCGCCTTGGAAGCCCGGGACAAAAAGCCGGGGAGCTTCATGTTGGTGCCGATGATCGCCACCATCGCCACCTCGGCAGTCGTGACCGTGGCCTGGGGCAGCCGCTGACGGATCGCCTCCACGCAGCGCTCGATCGGCATTTTCTTGCCCGGGACGAAATGGGTGATGGTGTTGGCGTTGGTGGTCTTGGTGATGTAGCTGATCTTGTAATCGACAAAACTCTGCAGCAGATGGTAGTCGTAGCCGGGCTTGGAAACCATCTCCGGATCCACCACCTCGATGGCGACAATGTCGTTGCGGCCGCAGATCATCTCCACCCGCGGCACCGGCGATACATAGTCGCAGCTGATCAGCGTTCCGGGATTCTCCGGATCAAAGGCGTTCTTGACCCGGATCGGAATGCCGCACTGCTCCATGTCCTTGGATGCTTTGGCATGAATCGCCTCCATGTCCAGATCGGAGAGCTGGTCGGCGATGTCAAAATTGGTGTTGCCGATGATCTTGACCTTGTCAGCGCCAATCAGCTTGGGGTCGCCGGTGCAAAGATGGTACTCCTTGTGGATGATCCCCTCCTTGGCATTGGTCAAAACCGCAATCTTGCTGAAGGTGATCTCGCTGTACCCGCGGTCAAAACGGGTCATGATCCCCTCGTCATACTTGACATAGCCGGTGACTATCGGCATCACCGTATTGAAGTCCAGGTTGTCAAAGGCGCCGTGAATCGCCTCGTCGAAGGTGGGGATGTGGTCGTTTCGCCACCCGGTCAGGTCGATGAACCTGGCATTGACGCCGTTGCGCTGCAAAATCAGGGTGGAATTGAAGGCGCTCTGGGCTTCACCGACGGCACTTAGCAGCTCGCGGGTCTGCGGCAGATAGGTGTGGAAGTCAAAATGCCCGAAGGAACGCAGCCGGGTGAGGTCGTGCAGACACTCCTGTATGCCGTCGATTCGCTCATTGACAAAGCTGTCCGCCGCATCCTGGTCCAGACCGAAGCTGACAAAGGAATGGTTGTACTCCAGCATCCGCTGGCGGACGGTGTTCAATGCCTGCTCCCACGTGGGATCGTCCATCGCAAAACGGCCATACACGCCGGGAGTGCCGTTCTTCTTGTCCTCCAAAAGCAGGTTGGTGATGCCGCCGTAGGCGGAGACAATGAAGATGCGGTTGTAATACTGATCGGGCGTGCGGTTGCCGATGATGACGTTGTGCATCACCTCGCCAAAACGCGACATCGAAGTGCCGCCAATCTTTTCAACGGTATGCTGGTTGTGCATGAAATCTTAAAAAAACGATAGGGAATGCCGCCATGCGCGGCAATGGGGACCTGAATCCGGAATCTGAAGGCCTGAATCCATGAACTCGTGGATCCAGGCGACAAGGCCATGACGCGGCAACGGCCGGATTTTCATGGGGGGCTGGAACAGAAAGCCGGCAAACGCTCTTAATGTATCATGTGGCCGCCTTTTCGACGCCTGCCCCCTGCCCGAATTTACCTTGCTTTTGCTCCCTAATGCATATTATGCGACGTAATATCCGGACGGCATCATCGCGCTGTCAGGCGCTTCCCTATGCGATTCTTCCGGAGACAAAGCGGTCGCGTCCGGCCAGATCGGCATGCACGGTGACTTCGTGGTATCCCAGTTTTTTCAGGCATCCGCGCATTTCATCCCCCTGGGTATCGCCGATCTCCATGATCAGCGTTCCGCCGGGAAGGAGGAAATCCGGAGCCTCGGCGGCGATCCGCCTGGCAACAGCCAGGCCTTTGTCGCCGGCCTCCAGCGCCATGCGCGGCTCATAGTCCTTCACCACCGGGTCAAGCTGCTGATACTCCTCGACCGAGACATATGGCGGATTGGCGGTGATCAATATGAATTTCTCTTCCCGGCCGACGGGACTGAACAGATCGCCGAGGCGGAAATGGCAATTGCGTGGCTTGAGCCGATCGCAATTGCGCCGAGCCCATTTCAGCGCCATTTCCGACAGATCGACTCCAGTGTAGTCGAAATCCGGCCGTTCATTGGCCATGGCCAATGGGATGGCGCCGGATCCGGTGCATAGATCCAGCACTTTGCCGCCGGAATTGGCGCTTTTCAGCCTCTCCAGGGCCAGATCGACCAGTATTTCGGTCTCTGGACGCGGAATAAGCACCCCTGCCCCGACTTCCAGCTCGATGGAATAGAACTGAGTGGTGCCGACGATGTATTGGAATGGCTCGCCATTGCACCGGCGCCTGACCCACTTTGCCAACTGGGCGGCGTCGATGCCGCGTTCCTGGGCGATCTCATGCATCCAGCGAGCCTCCTGAAGCGGATTATCCACTCCAGAGAGTAACAGAGAATGATATATTTGTTCAATGGTGATAGCTTTTGTCATAAAAAAAATGAGCAAAATGGTTATAGACAAATTCCTCTCCGTTCCCCTCCGTCGCCCTCCGTCGCCCTCCGTTCCGTCGCCCTCCGTTCCGTCGCCCTCCGTTCCGTCGCCCTCCGTTCCGTCGCCCTCCGTTCCGTCCCCCTCCGTTCCGTCGCCCTCCGTTCCGTCGCCCTCCGTTCCGTCGCCCTCCGTTCCGTCCCCCTCCGTTCCGTCCCCCTCCGTTCCGTCGCCCTCCGTCCCCCTCCGTTCCGTCCCCCTCCGTTCCGTCCCCCTCCGTTCCGTCCCCCTCCGTTCCGTCCCCCTCCGTTCCGTCCCCCTCCGTTC
>CAKUJM010000003.1 GCA_934661755.1 uncultured Lentisphaeria bacterium
TTCCGTCCCCCTCCGTTCCGTCCCCCTCCGTTCCGTCCCCCTCCGTTCCGTCCCCCTCCGTTCCGTCCCCCTCCGTTACCCTCCGTTACCCTCCGTTACCCTCCGTTACCCTCCGTTGTACTCCGTTTTGTAAAGTGTCTGCCAATCGCACACTTTTGGGGATTATGACATCGGCGAATGGCAATACCGCACGGGGAGGTTAGCTTAACGATGGGTGGTCGGGCGGGGGAGCATGGCCCACCTATAAGGCTGACGCGCGCGCGAGGGAGGACGATTTTTGGGGGTGGGCGGGGTGGACGGGCTGGA
The DNA here is from genome assembly GCA_934661755.1 of uncultured Lentisphaeria bacterium. Classification (GTDB taxonomy): domain Bacteria; phylum Verrucomicrobiota; class Lentisphaeria; order Oligosphaerales; family Oligosphaeraceae; genus CAKUJM01. Next base: position 307 of record CAKUJM010000003.1, read on the forward strand.
CGGGGTGGACAGATGGACGGGGTGGACAGATGGACGGGGTGGACGGGGTGGACGGGACAGAGGATAATTTATCCCGTGTATTTGCTACGAAGTACTGCAACGAGTATATATTTCCAGCGTAGCGTGTGCATGACGTCACACTTGCATTTCACCTTGGTCCATTGCAGAGGAGTTTCGAGGCCATAATGAATCAGGAGTTCACCCTAGTTTCCCCGAAGATTGTCCCGGTTCTTGATCCGGATTTCAAGCCGGCGGTATTGTCCGACCGAGAATTTCTGCGTCAGGTGGACGAGTCCGGGTATGGCGTTCCCTGCCTGATTGCGGTGGAGCGTGACCGTGGGCGGGTATCGCGCTTTGACACCCGGGTATTTGACATGCGCCATCCCAAGGCGGCTGCCAATTTCTTCTATGTTGAACGGGTGGTAAAGTTCCTGTTGTGGCAATTTGGCGGCTGGAAGGTGACGATCCATGCGCCGGAGTGTCTGGTCCAGTATCTTCGCAGTTGCTATTGCACGACCGGATGCCGTGCTTTTGATGCACAATTCTGGGGCGACTACACCTATGAGAAGCCGATGACCTTCGTCTATGCCCCAACGCCATGTGATGTGCCCGAGGCGGATGCCGGCGCCGGGGCGGCGGTCAGCTTTGACTGGAAGGGCTGGCGCATTGGCTTTGATCTGGGCGCCAGTGACGAGAAGGTCGCAGTGGTCAAGGACGGCAAGCTGGCGATGAAGGCGGATGGCGAGCCGTTGTTGTCGGCGGAGTACGTCTGGGATCCCAAGCCGCAGACGGACATCTCCTACCATCACGATCGGATCAATTACATTCTCAAGGAAGCCGAGAAGGCGATCAAATCCATCGATCCATCCGCCCGGGTTGCCGGGATCGGCGGTTCCTCCGCCGGGGTGTTTGTGGATGGCCGTGCCCGCAATGTGTCGCTTTTCCGCGGCATTTCCCCGCGCGAGCGTTTTGAGCGTGAGGCGGCGCCGCTTTTCAAGCAGATCCAGAGCGAGTGGGGAGTTCCGCTTCGGCTTGAAAATGACGGCGATGTCACTGCGTTGGCGGGCGCGATTTCGCTCAATGACGGCGCGGTGTTGGGCGTGGCGATGGGGTCCAGCCTGGCCGCAGGCTATGTCGACGACGACAAGTCGATCAAGGGATGGATGAACGAGCTGGCCTTCGCACCAGTGGACTACAACCCCGGCGCCGCCATGGACGAGTGGTCGCGTGACACCGGCGTCGGCGCCAACTACTTCTCGCAGCAGGCGGTCGGACGGCTGATTGACGCCGCCGGCATTGAGATGGACGACCTGCCGGCGGGTGCGCTTCCGGAGCGGCTCAAGCGGGTGCAGGCGCTCATGGCCCAGGGCGACGAGCGGGCGCGGCGGATTTACGAGACCATCGGCGTCTACTTTGGCTACACCATTGCGCTGTATTGCAGCCACTACCCGGTGATTCGGCATCTTGAAGTGCTGGGGCGGGTGATGACCGGCGATGGCGGAAGGATCATCCTCGACGAAGCGCGGAAAGTCCTCGAAGCCGAGTTCCCGGAATATGCCGGAATTGAATTCTACGAGCCATCGGAGAGGGAAAAGCGCCATGGCCAGGCGGCCGCGGCGGCCTTCCTTCCGGAGTGCTGATTAGCGCGATACCTTGAATGTCAGCGGCCTGCCAATACGGCGTGCTGGCTCAAAGAATCCTGCGAAGGCCCTGATGTTTTTGCGGGATGCCATCATGCCGTTGAAGGCCGCATCAGAATCTGGAGTTTTCATCATGGCAGAAATCACAGAACAGCAACGAGACCAGTTCATCAAGCAATGCATCGACAGCGGCATGGCGCTTTCGGAAATCCAGAAGGAGCTAGCCGCCCAGTTCGACTTGCATCTCACCTACATGGAATTGCGGCTGATTGCATCCGATATGGCGGTAAGCTGGGACAAGCAGGACGCCAAGGCGGAAGCCGCCAAGCCCAAGACGCCAGCCAAGCCGGCGGCGGCGAAGGCGCCGGGGGGTGCGGAAAATCCCTACGGCGATGCCGATGATGGCGGCGATGCCGAGCCGCCAATGGGCGATGACGGGATGTTTGACGATGACGCGGCGGATGGCCAGGATGGCCAGGATGGGTCTGGCGGAAAAACGACGATCCAGATCAGCCAGATCGTGCGTCCCGGCACCTCGCTGTCCGGCACGGTGAAATTCGGTTCAGGCGCCAGCGGCGAGTGGTATGTCGACGGCATGGGGCGCTTGGGGTATGAGCCCGACGAGGGGAGTTCCAAGCCCACCGGACAGGACTTGCGCGAGTTCCAGGCGGAGCTGCGCAAGGCGCTGGGAGGGTATTGATCCCCTGCACCCGGCTTTATGGCCTTCCCGCCATGCGTGTGACAGACTGCGAACTTGTCGCCATAGATTTTGAATGCACCGGCAGCGTCGATGCGGAGCATCCCAATCTGCCTTGGCAAATCGGGATGGTGGTGATTTGCGGCGGGCGAGTGGACATGTCCCGGACTTTCCAGTCGTTGCTGCGGGTGCCTGCCGGCCATCCATTCAATCCCTATGCTCCGGGGCGGTGGGCGCAGCAGCGCGAGCTGCTGGCCGAAGCGCCGTCGATGCACGAGTTATGGCCGCAGATTCGCGCCATGCTGGCGGGGCGGGCGCTGGTGGCGCACCACGCTCCGACTGAGCGTGGGCTGCTCCGGCAGTTGTTTCCGATGCAGCAATTCGGGGCATGGATTGACACCCTGGCAATTGCCCGCCGGGCCTATCCGCACCGTCCGGAGTACAAGCTGGAGAGCCTGATTCCGGATCTGGGGCTATACGATGTTGTCCGGGAACGCTGCTCCGGCGGTGCGCCGCATGATGCCTTCTATGACGCCGTGGCTTGTGCGACACTGCTGGAGCGGGTCCTGCAGGCGCCAGGCTGGAACGAGTCCAGTGTAGAAAACCTGTCACGGATAAATTGACTGCCGCGGCGTCCGCTTTCCATCAGATTAAGCATATAGACTGGCAATCCATGGATTTCACTGTCCGTCAGTTGTTTCCGCAATCACCGGCCCGGATCTTCCTGGTCGGGATTGGCGGCATTGGCATGAGCGCCTTGGCGCAATATCTGCGTCATTGCGGCTACATGGTCGCCGGCAGCGACCGCGCATTGGGCAATCCGGCGACTGAAATGCTCTTTCGGCGGCTCGAACGTCAGGGGATCCGGCTTTTTCCGCAGGACGGCAGCGGGGTTGCGGCCTTCAATCCCCAGGCATTGGTGGTATCCACGGCAATTGAGGATGGCAATCCGGATCTGGCCGCCTTCGAGGGGCCGGTGTTCCATCGTGCCGCCGCCCTTTCGGAGATGTGCCGGCGCCAGCGCCCTGCCCGGCTGCTGGCCATTGCCGGATCCTGCGGCAAGACCTCGGTGACCTCGTGGATCGCCAGCACCCTGAAGGCGCTGGGGGTGCCGATGACGATGGTCGGCGGCGGATATGCGGTGGAGTTCCGTGACGAGTGCCATCCCGGAAATTTTCATTCCGATGCGTCGCCGCAATTCATTGTTGCGGAAATCGATGAAAGCGACCGGACCATTGATGAATTTGCCCCGGACTACGGACTGGTGCTCAATATTGGCGACGACCATTATGGCCGGCTGGAGTTGGCGGAGGAATTCAACAAGTTCCTCTCGCGCTGTTCAGTGGATGCGCTTGCCCCGCAGGAATTGCGCGGATGTCTCCGGGCACGGCGATACTACGACGACGCCCCAGGCGGCTATTGCACCACCCGCGATGGCATCCGCTTCCTGCTGCACGGACAGGAAATCGCCTGCGGCCAGTGCGGGCGGTATTCGGCTGCCAATGGCGCGGCGGTGTTCGAGCTATTGCGCTGTGTCTTGCCGGAGACGCAATATGCGGACTTTCGGATTGCGGCGGCAATGGGCGCATTCGGCGGCGTCTGCCAGCGATTCCAGGTCGTCAGCACCGCCGCATCGCCAATGACGGTAATCAACGACTACGCCCACAACCCGGAGAAGATCGCCGCGGCAATATCCGCCGCCCATGAGCGCTTCCGCGAGCCCTTGTGCGTCATCTTCCAGCCTCACGGATTCAGGCCGCTGGATTTCATGCGCGAATCCCTCAAGGCAAAATTGCGGGAGACGCTGCGTGATGACGACTTGTTTTTATTTCTTCCAGTCTATTATGCCGGCGGGACCGCGCAATTTTCCCCCACCTCGGAGGCGGTCGCCGATGAATACGCTTCATGCGGATTGCCGGTGAAATACCTTCCCGGCCGCGCCGACGTCGACCGGATCATCCCGGCCGCGCCGTCATCGCCACGGGTCATCCTGGTGCTGGGAGCCCGTGACCCGTCGCTGTACGACTGGAGCTGCGCCCTGGCCCGGAGTTGATGGGGACGGCGGGGAATGCGAGGCTTTCCCCGTCATTTGCCCCCCCGTCATTTGCCATTACTTGCCCTTCGTCGCCAGGCGTCGGATGAAATCCAACGGCAGCACCATGATTGCCAGGACGATGCATATCATCCACGATTTCACGTCAAGCGGCGTGACCTGGAGCATCTTCCCGCCAAAGGTGATGAAGAGGAACTGCAACAGCAGGATGAGCCCCATGATCCACAGGAAGGTCGGGTTTCTCCCCAGGTTGTTGAATGGATTCAGATGCGTGGTGCGGGCATTGAAGCCATTGAAGGTGATCGCCATCATGAAGGTGGCGAACATCGCGGATTTCAGATATGTCATGTCATGGTTGCCGAACAGCGACCGCACCGGCGGATAGAAGATGATTGCCAGGCACGCCGCAGTGATGTAGCCGGCGGCTGTCAGCACCTGCACCATCATCCTGCCGCTGATGATCGGCGCCGAGCGCGGCACCGGCTTTTCATCCATGTATTCCGGCAATGGCGGTTCACTGCCGAAGGCGATTGCCACCAGGCTGTCCATGGCCAGATTGATCAGCAGCAACTGAATGACCGTGAGCACGATCGTCTCGCCGAAAAGCGGCCCCAGGAAGCAGGTCATCACCGCGGCCACATTCACCGTGAGCTGGAAGACCAGGAACTTCCGGATGCTCTTGAACATGGTGCGGCCATAGAGGATGGCCTTGCGAATCGAGGAGAAATTGTCATCGAGGATGGTGATGTCGCCGGCGGATTTGGCCACTTCAGTGCCGCTGCCCATGGCAAAGCCGACATCGGCCTTTTTGAGTGCGGGGGAGTCATTGACGCCATCGCCGGTCATGCCGACCACCAGATTGAGCTCCTGCGCCAGCCGGACCAGCCGGCTCTTGTCCGTCGGCAACGCCCGGGCAATCACCCGCAGGTGCGGGATGATCGCCTTGAGCTCGTCATCGGTTTTTTCCGCCAGCTCCGCAGAGGTCATGGCGATGTCATCCGGCGCGCAGAGCAATCCGGCGTCGCGGGCGATTGCCACTGCGGTCTCCTTGCGGTCGCCGGTGATCATGACCACCTGGATGCCGGCATGGCGCACATCGGTGATGGCGGCAATGGCCTCCTTGCGGACATTGTCGCGGATGCACAGCAGGCAGACCAGCGTCAATTCGCCGCCGACGGCGTCATCCGCATTGCCGTCGCAACAGGCCACTGCCAGCAGCCGCATGGACCGTGCCGCCTGTTCATCCATGTATCCGGTTATCGGCGTCCTGTCCGTCAGCGGCCGCAGCTGCCCTGCCCCGTCGACATAGCTGGTGCATCTTGCCAGCAGCCGTTCCGGCGCGCCCTTGATATAGGTGCGTTCAATGCCGTCATGGCTGATTGTGACGCTGGAGAACTTCCTTGCTGAGTCGAAGGCGTTGAATGCGCGCACTTCGTTCTTGTCCATTTTGGGATCGCAGCCATTGCCGACATAGAATGCCATCAGCGCGCGGTCGGTGCTATTGCCGCCGATGATATGTCCGCCGTTGCTGGAGGCGCTGTTATTGAGTCCGATGCCGATGGCGATCTCCCGGGCCAGTGGCGCGGGCGTCTCCTTCATCGTGGTGAACTTATGCAGGTCACCGGTGAGCAATTCGACCACGGACAGCCGTCCCTCGGTGATGGTTCCGGTCTTGTCGCTGAACAGCAGGCTCAGGCTTCCGGCGGTCTCCAGGCCGTTGATTTTGCGCACCAGGACATTGTCCTTGGCCATTTTCAGGCTTTGCAGCGACAGCAGGATGGAGGTAAGCATCGGCAGCCCCTCCGGCACTGCGCAGACGATGATGGTGACCGCCACCGTGATGGCGTCCACCGACAATTTCAGCCAGCCATAGGCATCCGCCGGATAGTTGCCGCTGAAGACGGTGCGCAGCAGGATGCCGGCGATGATGGCGCCGGCGCCGACATATCCGAACAGCGAAATCTGCCTGGCCAGCTTTGCCAGCTTGACTTGCAGCGGCGTCGCCCGGGGGGTCTCCTGGACCTCAAGCGCCAGCTCTCCGAAGAGGGTGCGGTCGCCGACCACCTTGACTTGCATGTACGCCTCGCCGCCGCAGACCACCGTGCCGCGATAGGCGTAATGGCGGTTGAGCAGGTCACGGGGGTTGTATCCGGCTTCTTCGCCGGATTCCACCGGGCATTTGGCCGCCTCTTCGGTTTCGCCATTCAGCGCCGCCTGGTCGACCTTGATGTTTCCATCGACGATTTCGCCATCGGCGGCGATCTTGTCCCCGGATTGCAGGAAGACGATGTCCCCGACCACGATTTCACTGATATGGACCTCTGTCAGACGGCCGTCCCGGACGACCTTGGCCATTTCCTTGGCCTCCTCTTCCGCCTTCAGGGCCGAGGCCTTGTTCTGCTGGTTGTGTTCGCTGATGGCCGAGACGCCATTGGCGATGGCGATGGCGATGAAGATCGCCGCCGGCTCGAACCATTCGGTCTTGTCGAGCAGAAACAGCACCAGCTGAATCAGCAAAGCCGCCAGCAGGATCATGATCATCGGATCGCGGAAGCCGCGGAGGATGCGTCTCCACAGCGGTTCCGGCGGCAGCTGGGTCAGGACATTGGCGCCATTGGCACGGCGGCTGGCATCAACCGCCGCCGCAGATAATCCATTGAATTCCATTTTTTATTTGCCGGGTCGGCATCCGTCCGGCCATCCCGTCCATTATCTGGTGAGTGGCAGTGACTGACGCACCATCTGCATGATCTTCTGCAAATGCAGTCCGTCGTGCAGATCCGGGTGCACGGCAGTTCCCGTATGCACGCCATTCATGAAATTATACAGGCATTGGACATGTCCGCGCAGCCATCCCGGCAGGGACTTCGCCGTCGGAAATCCGGCGGGCTTCGGGTAGCGCTGTCCGCAGTTGATGGTCAGCCATCCCCGCGATCCGCCATAGGTCCCTTCCGGGACGGCCTGGTCAAAGAACTCCAGCTGGCTGATATTCATGGGCCGGATGCGCAAGGCGCCCCTGGTGCCGTAGATTTCCACGGACATCTCGTCCTCGCAGCCGGTGGCGATCTTCGATGCGCTTATGGTGCCGCAGGCGCCGTTGGGCAGTGTCACCAGGCACACCATCGAGTCCTCGGCATCGATGGCAAGCATCTCTGACGGCGCGCCCTTCCTGGGGCGGCGGCCATAGGCGCGGTGGGTCCGCGCCTGGATGGATGCGAATGGCCCGGTGAGCTGCTCCACCAGATCCAGCACATGGCTGCCCAGGTCGGCGATCACCCCGGCGGCGATCTTCCATCCGCCAGGCGCATTGGGGTCCACCGATCCGGAGTGCAGGAACGATGCCTGGAATTGCAGGATTTCGCCGATTCGCCCCTCCTGCACCAGTTCGATCGCCCGCAGGACATTCGGGAAAAAGCGATAGATCAGCGTCATCTGGGATACGGCGCGGTAGTGAGCCAACGCCGCCTGGAAGCTGTCAATCTGCGACTCGTCATTGCCCAGCAACGGCTTTTCGCAGTAGATGGGCAGCTGGCGCTCCATGGCTGGAATCAATGCCGGAAGATGGTCGTCATTGGGCGTGCAGATGTCGATTACGTCGATATCCGGATCGTTCACCACGTCAAGCCAGTCAGTGGTGCCGACCACGCCGTCGCCAAGTTGCCGTTCCGCGGCGCGGGCGCTTTCCGGATGGGCGGTGGCGACCTTTGCGATTTTGCACCGGAATGGTAGCGGATCAAAGTACAACGGCAGATTGCGGTGGGCGAAGGCATGGACCTTGCCGATGAAGCCGAAGCCCAGCAATCCGACACGGTAGGTTTTCATAGGTCCTCCACTGTCCGCAGCGCGGCCTGGACGACCTTGCCGTCTGCAAAGTCAATGTCTGCAAATGCGCCATTGTCGCCGAATGGCCCGGGATTGACCACCGTCACGCCTTCAGCGAAGCGGTAGATGCCTTTGGCTTCGTGGATATGTCCGCACAGATGCAACGCCGGGTGGGTCCGCCGCAGGAATTCCGCGATGGCATGGCTGCCGACGCCGACGCCGTTGGGCAGTGCGTCCGCGCCGCTTTCGAAAGCCGGCGCGTGGGTCGTCAGGACATTGATTTCACCGGCGGGGATGGCCTCCAGTTGCGGCGTCATCTGCTCGTCGCTCCATTCAAATGGCGTATGGAAGGGCGAGGCATTGCCGCCGCCGCATCCGCGAATGCGCGCCTCGCCGCGCACCGTGGTATGCGAGAGGTTCAGGCAATGGCCGGTTTCCGCCAACACCGCATCGGCGTCGGGGCAGTCCATGTTGCCGCCGACAGCCACAAAATCGGGGAAAGACGACTCGACCAGCTTTACGGCCGCCAGCAGTTCCACACGGGTGCCAAGCTGGGTGAAGTCTCCGCCGACCACCAGCAGATCCGCCGATGGAAGCCGGCCGATCGCCCCGAAGCGGTTGTGCAAATCGGAGATGAAGAGGATGCGCATAATCTACACCAGTGCCTGCATTTGCTCCGACAGCGCCTCCATTTGCCGGACCAGTTCGAACTGGGTGCGGCAGCGGTCGAGATTGTGGTTTTCGCGGTGGGTCTTGAAATAGACGTCGCCTTCGAGATGGTCGGTCAGGAAGCGCAGTCCGGTCTCGAAGGTGAGCAGCCGTCCGGAAAATGGCAGCATCTGTCGTTCCTGGTCAGTCAGGAATGCGGAGGCCTCGGAGAGGTATCCATCCAGCAGCGCGCGGAAGAACTCCATCCGGAAGCGCACTTTTCCCAGGTCGCGTTCATCCTCGGCGGCATCTGAGGTGGAGGTGCGGATCTGGTCGCCAAAGTCGTAGAGGACGCTTCCGGGCATCACCGTATCCAGGTCGATCACGCAGACGCCCTGCCCGGTGACGTCATCCAGCATGACGTTGTTGATTTTGGTGTCGTTATGGGTCACCCGCAGCGGCAGCTGGCCATTGGCCAGCTTTGCGGTGACGATTCCGCATTCGTCCTCATGCGCCAGCGCGAAGGCGATTTCCTTTTGGCACTCCCTGGCGCGTCCCAGCTTGTCCGCCGCCAGGACCGCCTTGAATTTCTCCATCCGCCTTGGGGTGTTGTGGAAATCCCGGATGGTTTCCGCCAGCCGGTCGCCCGGCAGTTCGCGCAGCAGGTACTGGAATTTTCCGAAGGCCCGGCCGGCCTCGCGGCACTGGTCCGGCGAGGACACCACATCACAGGTATGTGCGCCCTCGACGAAGGTGTAGCATCGCCAGCATCCGCCCGCATCATCGCGGATGTAATTTGCGCCCTGTCGCGACGGCACCAGCGTAAGCGTCGAGCGTGACAGGTCGTCGCTGCCGGCCTTGATTGCGGCGTCGCGCACAAATCCGGTCACCAGGCTGATGTTGTCCATGAGCGCCGCCACATCCGGGAAGATCGAGGTGTTGATGCGCTGGAGGATATAATGGATCTGGCGTCCGCCCTGGCAGACCCGCAGCCGGATGGTGTCGTTGATATGTCCCGATCCCCACGGTTCGGCAAAGAGCACTTCACCGCGCCAGTCGTATTGTGCCAGCACCGCCGACAGTTTTTCAAGCAATTCGCACTTCATTATTCCCACAATGCCTCCGGATAGACGCCCTCGGCGGTCAAGGCGGCAATGCGCTCCCTGACGACTGCATGATCCTGCGGATAGGTCATGCCGAACCAATGTTCCGGCGTGGTGCGCAGATACGCCTTCCAGCCGTATTCGGCAATCAGCGAATTGACCGCAAACGGGATGTAGAACTCCTTCTTCAGCTGGCGGCCGTTTTCCTTGAGGAAGTTGATCAGCAGCTCCTCCAGTCGCGGGAAAATCGAATCCGGGAATCCCCACAGGTTCATTGAAGCGGGCTCAAGCCCGGTGAGCGGATGCCAGGCGCCGTCGTCATCCTGGTATTTGGCGCCGTCATGGCCATCCGGGACAATGCTGGTGCGCTCGACAATCCCGGTGAGCACGCCGTCGGCATCCGCCGAGCAGACGCCGCGGGAGACGGTGCCGTTCTCCGAAAGCGTGCGATTGAGCTGGAATGCCACCAGTGCGCAGGAATTGTCGGTATATTGCGGCGAATTGAAGTAGTCCGCCAGGATCGCAAACGACCGCTGGCCGTAGAAGTCATCCGCATTGATAGCGGCGAATGGCCCGCGGACGGCATTGCGCGCGCACCAGATGGCGTGGCCGGTGCCCCATGGCTTGGTGCGTCCCGACGGCAAGGTGAATCCGCCCGGCAGTTCATCCAGCGACTGCACGACGAAGTCGATTTCCATTCGGCCGTCCAGGTTGGTGCCGAAATGTTCCCGCAGCGGCTCTTCAAGTTCCTTGCGGATGATGAACACCACCCGGCGGAATCCGGCCCTCCAGGCATCGAAAACCGAGTAATCCAGGATGAATTCCCCGGCCGGGCCGACCGGATCCATCTGCTTGATGCCGCCGTATCGGCTGCCCATTCCGGCAGCCAGGACCAAAAGCGTGGGTGATGTCATGAGACTATGCCAGTTCCTGTTGGTATTCCTGCAACGACTTGACGCCATCATGGCCATGCAGTTTGGCGATGATGCCATTGGCGCAGGCATTGGCCGCGGCAATGGTGGTGAAATACGGCACGCCATAGCGGATGGCGTTCTTGCGGATATAGGAGTCGTCCTTCTTGGCCCCGGCGCCGATCGGGGTGTTGATCACCATTTGGATCTGGCCATTCTTGAGCAGATCCACGATGTCCGGCCGTCCCTCGCCGATCTTGGCGACCTCTTCGCAGGGCAGTCCTGCCTTGCGGAGCGACTTGCAGGTCCCCTCGGTGGCAATGAGCTTCAGCCCCGCCTCGACAAAACGCCGCGCGGGTATGATCACCGCCGCATGGTCGCCGGGATTCACGGTGATGAGGACATTTCCGGCCAGCGGCAGGGTCGATTTGGCGGCCTCTTCCGCCTTGAAGAATGCCAGCCCCAGGTCGCGTGAGATGCCAAGCACCTCGCCGGTGGAGCGCATCTCCGGCCCCAGCACCGGATCGACCTCCGGCAGCATCGGGAAGGGGAAGACCGCCTCCTTCACGCCATAATGCGGGATCTCGCGCTCCTTCACTCCCAGCTCCCTGAGCTTGAGGCCCATCATCACGTCGGTGGCATAGCGGGCCATCGAGATCCCGCAGACCTTCGAGACCAGCGGGACGGTGCGCGACGCCCGCGGATTGGCCTCGATCACATAGACCTTGCCCTGGCAGATCGCAAACTGGACATTCATCAGTCCGACCACGCCCATTTCAATGGCAATGCGCCGGGTGTAGTCCTTGATGGTGTTTTCGAAGACCCTGCCCATGCTGGGCGGCGGAATCACGCAGGCGGAATCCCCCGAATGGATCCCGGCCAGTTCGACATGCTCCATCACGCTGGGGACCACCGCATCCACGCCATCGCAGATCGCGTCGGCCTCCGCCTCCAGGGCGTCGTCGAGGAACCGATCGATCAGGATCGGCCGGTCCGGGGAGACCTCCTCCTCCGCCTTCAGCACATATTCGGTGAGCATTTCGCGGTCGTGGACGACCTCCATTCCCCGTCCGCCCAGGACAAACGACGGCCGGACCATCACCGGGTAGCCGATCTTCTCCGCAATGGCGACGGCCTCGTCCAGATTGGCGGCCATTCCAGCCTCCGGCATGGGTATTCCCATGCGGTCCATCATCTTGCGGAAGAGGTCGCGGTCTTCGGCCATGTCAATCGTCGCCGGCGGGGTCCCCAGGATCCTCACACCGCATTTTTCCAGGGCGTTGGCCAGGTTGAGCGGGGTCTGGCCGCCGAACTGGACAATGACGCCCATCGGCTTTTCCTTCCGGTAGATCGACAGCACGTCCTCCAGGGTGAGCGGCTCGAAATAGAGCTTGTCCGAGGTGTCGTAGTCAGTGGAGACGGTCTCCGGATTGCAATTGACCATGATGGTCTCGTAGCCCAGCCGCCGCAGCTCCTGTGCGGCATGGACACAGCAGTAATCGAATTCGATGCCCTGTCCGATCCGGATCGGGCCGCCGCCCAGCACCATCACCTTCTTCGGATTGGCGGATGCCGGCGCCAGGTCATGCGGGAGGTTGTAGCTGGAGAAGTAGTAGCAGGCATCCTCCACGCCGGAAACCGGCACCGCCTCCCAGCCTTCGGTGACGCCCATGGCTTCACGCCGGCTGCGGACGGCCTCCTCGTCGCATTCCAGCAGTTTTGCCAGGTATGCATCGCTGAAGCCATCGCGCTTGGCCTGTCGCAGCAGAGCGTCCGGCAGCGTGGAGCCGCGATGCGCCAGGATTTGCTTTTCCTCTTCGACCAGCTCCGCCATCTGCGCCATGAAGTAGTGCTTGATGGAGGTTATCTGCTCCAGCTCCTCCACTCTCGCGCCCTTGCGCAGCGCCTCGTACAGCAGGAATTGCCGCAGGCTCGACGGCGTCTTGATCCTCTCCATGATCTGCGGCAGCGTCAGTTGGTCGAGCTCCTTGTAGAATCCCAGTCCGCTGGAGCCGCGTTCCAATGAGCGGATCGCCTTCTGGAAGGCCTCCTTGTAGGTCTTGCCGATGCTCATGACCTCGCCGACCGCGCGCATCTGGGTGCCCAGCCGGTCCTCGACGCCGCGGAACTTCTCAAACGCCCACCGCGCGAACTTGACCACCACGTAGTCTCCGGACGGGGTGTACTTGTCCAGCGATCCATCCCGCCAATAGGGCAATTCATCCAGGGTCACACCCGCCGCCAGCAATGCCGACACGTATGCGATGGGGAATCCCGTGGCCTTGGATGCCAGCGCGGAGGATCGCGAAGTGCGCGGATTGATTTCGATGATCACGATGCGCCCGTCTCGCGGATTGCGTGCAAACTGCACGTTGGTTCCGCCGATGACGCCGATGCCTTCGACGATCCGGTAGGCCATTTCCTGCATATGCTTCTGTACCGGCGCCGGGATGGTCAGCATCGGCGCGGTGCAGAAGGAGTCGCCGGTATGCACCCCCACCGGATCCACATTTTCGATGAAGCAGACGGTGATCATCCGCCCCTTGGAGTCGCGGACAATCTCCAGTTCCAGCTCTTCCCATCCCAGCAGCGACTCTTCGATGAGCACCTCATGCACCAGGCTGGCCTGCAGTCCGCGTGCGGCGATGGTGCGCAATTCCTCGACATTGTAGCAGAATCCGCCGCCGGTGCCGCCCATGGTGTACGCCGGACGCACCACCACCGGAAAGCCGATCTGCCGTCCGGCCTCCAGGGCCTCATCGACGGAATGCACGGTGCGGCTGGGCGCCATCGACACCCCCAGCTGGTTCATGGTCTCCTTGAAGGCCTCGCGGTCCTCGCCGCGCTTGATGGCGTCGATCTGCACTCCGATCACCTTGACGCCATATTTGTCCAGCACTCCCTTCTCCGCCAATTCAGAGGACAGATTGAGTGCGCTTTGTCCGCCGAGATTGGGCAGCAGCGCATCCGGGCGTTCCTTGGCGATGATCTCCTCCATGCGTTCGGCATTGAGCGGTTCGATATAGGTGTGGTCCGCAGTGCCCGGATCAGTCATGATTGTCGCCGGGTTGGAATTGACCAGCACGATCTCATATCCCAGTTTTCGCAATGCCTTGCATGCCTGGGTTCCGGAATAGTCAAACTCGCAGGCCTGGCCGATGATGATCGGACCCGAGCCGATGATCATGACCTTCTTGATATCAGTGCGCTTAGGCATCGAAACCCTCTCTTTGTAGGAAAATGATCCCCGGATGGCGCAAAAAAGCAAAGCGCGCCCTCGCGTCGTCCAAAGGGAAATGCAACTGCGCCCGTCCGGCTTTTACGGCCATGCAGGCGGAAACCCGTTTAATATACTCTGGCTTGCGTGGCGCGGCTCTCCACCCGGTCGGCAATTTTCATCCTGCTCCCGTGCCGCTCCCATCCTCCCATCCTCCGCGCATTGGCACGACGGCTCATTGTGGCTGGTCACGCACGCCGCGGCCGTAGCAGAATTGCGCCATCGCCTCGATGGCCGCCGCCAGCGGGCTTTCCTCGCCGGTGTCGTCGCATTTCAAGTCATTGGCGGCGAAGGCCAATATCCAGTTCAGGCGATGTCTGGCCAGCATGTCGCTCGCCCTGGAGGGCTGCCGGATGCCGCCATCGCTGGCGATTTTCAGCGAAAAGCCGCCCAGAAGCGGCAATGGCAGGCAATGTGCAACCAGATACGCGGTGGCGATATTCGACAGCAATTGCCGGGCTTCGCCGCGGCTGCCACGCAGATGGACGCATTCGCTGGCGCTTTGGGCGCAGGGCTGGATGACGCTTTCCAGTTCCTGTTCGTCATCATCCCGGGCGGCGCAGAGCAAGAGGTGCTCCAGGAGCGGCATCACCAGCAGGCTGCTGTCCGGTTTGGCGGGCTGCTCAAGGTAGAGGCATTGGTGCAATCCGCTGCCTGGAATCCGGGCGATCTTGCCGGTGATGATCACATCGACGGACGCTTCCTCCTCCGGCAGCAGTTCCGGCATGACGACGTCAAAGGCCTGGCCCATCGTCTCGCAGAGCGGCGGCGGCAGGGCCGTCGGCACTCCATGGAGGGCAACCGTGCATTCCTCCTCGACGATGGCGGCGACGTCCCCGCATGGCAGGCAGTTTTGGGCCATCTCGTTGAAGATGAATTCGCCAAGCATGCCACGGGGGAGATTTCCGCGGGATTGTTCCGTCTGGCGCAGCGTCTCCAGGGCGGCGGCGCGGCCGCCGGCGGTGTGGTCGCCGCACTTCTCGATGGCATTGCCGATCCGGCGCCGCATCCATCCCTGTTCCCGTCCGTTGAGTTCCATCGGATCGCAATCCTCGGGCATTTCCTCGTACCATTCCTCCTTGGGCAGGCCGATCGACGCAGTCAGGAACGGATCTGCCGGACGTTCAAGAAAGCAGGCAAGCGCCTTCAAGTCAATTTCGAGCCGCCGGCTGTCCCGGCAATGGGCAAGCGGTCCGCAAAGACGGGGCGGATCGGCCTGGTATGCCCCCATGGCCAGCGCGGTGAAACCGGCCGGGCTGGCGACGGCGGGCGGCGACGGCGGAATCTGCGCGATCTTCCATGAGGTCAGATCATACGAATAGGCATCGCCCAGCCTGGCCTCATGCGGCGCGACCGCGAAGTTCTGCGGATCTGCGGAATTGAGCCGGTGGCGGATCGCCGTCAGCGGCTCCTGGCTGAAACGCCGCGCGTACTCATACAGCTCCGCGGCCGGGACCGCCATTGGCAGTTCCTCGCCCGTGGAGTCATCCATGCCATGGTAGAACACCATGAGGTTGCGGCGCGCCGAGAGAATCGCCTCCAGGAAGGTGTAGCGGTCCTCCCAGACGCTGGAGCAGGCGTATGGCGGCAGCCACGGGGTGCGCCGGCTGGCGTCGTCCCGCAGCTTCAGCACGAGATTGTAATTGAGGCGGTCCTCCCTGCGGGGGAACGCCCCCTCGTCCATCCCCAGCAGCGCAATCACCTTGCAGGGGATGGACCGCATCGGCAGCAGCGAGCAGAAGGTGATGCGGCCATCCAGAAACGGTTCGTTGGGGGCCGGAGTGTCAAGCGCGGCGCTCATGAAGTCGTAGACGACCTCGAAGGGCAGTCGAAGCCCGGGGGTGCCGTCGCCTTCGGCGAGGCGGATATTGCGCCGCAGATCGTCAATGGTCCTGCCGAGCATGGCAAAATCGGCGGTTCCGATGGGGGCGTCGGCAAAGAACTGTTCCCGCAGGGCATGCATCAGCTCGCACCATCGGTCGATGCCATTGACCGGTTCAAGGCGGATCTGGCGGGCAAAATCCGCCAGATTCCGGAAGATGTCGCATATTGCTCCAAGGATGCGCATATTTTCAGCTGATGGCGGGAATTGCACGGACGGCATTCCGTCATAGGCGCCATCGGGTTCCATCGCCAGATTCAGCAGCAGCCGGTCGAGGCCGTATTCCCAGGAGAAATCGCGGAAGGCCCCGCCTGGCAGGCGGCTGCGGCTGTCGGCATCTTCCCCCCATCGCACCTGCGCCCGGAACAGCCAGCGGCGGATGACCAGGGCGTCATTGGCGCTCAAGCCATAGCGCTGCCGCAGTGGATCGTAGTCCAGCAGCGCGAGGATGCGCGACAGTTCGAAGCGCGAACGATGCATCCCGAGGATGGTGAGGAAGACTTCGGCGGCAAGGTTGGCATTGCGGATCGAGCGGTCCGTAATGCAATACCGGTTCTTCAGCGGCCCGTTGTCGAACACCGCGCGGATCAGCGGCGCGAAGGTGGAAATGTCCGGCGCCATGACCACGATGTCATTCATGGCCAGCCGGTCTTCCGGCGACTTGCCGCCATTGGCGTCGGCGATCAGCTTCAGCAGGCAGTCCTGCAGCGCCTCGATTTCGCGCACTGCATTGGCGCAGCTGTGGAAGGACAGCGAGCCGTCGGCGGCGGAAAAGACCCTGGACGGCTCGTCGCTGCAGCGCATCACGCAATCCTGTATTCCCTCCAGGATTGTCTTTGGCTCAAATGCCGGGGAAGGCATCGCCTGTCCGCCAAGCTGGGCGCCGGTGATGGATTCGTCCACCAGCGCCTTGAAGAACTCCCGTCCCTGCAGTCCGAGATTCCCCAGCAGCGTATTGTTGATCTCCGGCGCGGACTGTTTTTCCCGCAGCTCCTCCAATGACATCCGGCGATCCGCCGACTGGGTGCTCCAGTCCTCGAAGGATGGATTGAGATAGTAGAAATTGACGGGTGCGAACCCGGAATAGACCGCCAGGACCTTCACGAACACCGGCGGCATCGCGCTGATGCCGAAGACCGTCACCGGCGCAAGTTCCTCCGGGGGCGGGACGGCCCAGCCCTCCTGGCGGATGAATCTGACCATCAATTCCACCGGCGAGACCAATTTCCGTCCCTGGGAGTCATGGCACAGCGCCTGCCAGATCTGTGCCTGCCATTGTCCGTCGTCGACCTGGCAGCTGTCCAGCAGCTCCGGCAAATAGGCGGAGTAGCTGAAATAAAGCCGGGATGCCTTCTGCGCAAGCTGGCTGGCGCGCAGCGGCGCGTCTTCGCCGCCCCCGATGTAGCTGCGCAACGGCGCAAGCTCGACCCTCTCCATGAAGGAGCGGTCCGTGAGCAGGCGGTATATGCGCCAGCGCATCACGTCTTCATTGAACAGCTCCGGGGCATATCCGGGCTCATTGCGGTAGAAGCGGCCGATGATGCCGCCGACCAGGCGGTTGATGAACGGCGACTCGAAATTGGCCACGGCCTCGCCATGCTTGACCAGATATTGCTCCAGCCACGTCCACATTCCGCGGCTGGCCACCGTCACGTTCTCGGGAACCATGATGTTCCCCGACCGGTAGCGGGCAAGGTCCTTGCGTCGGTTGCACAAATACAGGCGGGCCAGGTCCTCCAGCCGATTTCCGGTATACAGGTTGAAATTTACGCGCATCTTGCCAAGTCCGTTGCCATGTTGCCTCTAGCAGGCGGTACGACGCCATAATATATGGCCTGGCCTGTGGCTGACGGGGAGGCTGCGGCGGTGCTGGCGGCATTCACATGCCCTGCGCCATTTTCCGGATCACAATCCACGGATCATCGGCGTCCACCCAGCGTTCGTGGCGTGGCGACTCGTATTCCATCACCGAGTTGGCGCCACCGCATTGCCCCGGCTCCACCAGCCGTCTAATCACATGCAGATACATCCGCATGCTTCCCGAAATGACGTCCTTCTTGTACGGGCGTTCCTGGGAATACTCCCATTCCATTGTCTTCGAATCGCATCCAATGCCGTGTCGGGAGTCATGGTTTCCATAGTCGCGGATGCTTTCCCTTACTTCGGCAATGCGTTTCCTTACAAATGAAAGACCCGTACCGACGGCGACGATGAACTTGTGGTGATGCTGGTAGAGCTGGTCTATGTTAGCCTTGCCGTAGAAGCCCCGAAAAAAACTGGGGATTACAGCGT
This sequence comes from uncultured Lentisphaeria bacterium, assembly GCA_934661755.1. GTDB lineage: Bacteria > Verrucomicrobiota > Lentisphaeria > Oligosphaerales > Oligosphaeraceae > CAKUJM01. Next base: position 18,632 of record CAKUJM010000003.1, read on the forward strand.
CATCTCGTTACGCGTTGGCGGGAATCCAGGCCGCAGCACAGTTTTTTTTTTCGGGGGGGGCGGTGGAGCCCCCCCCCCCTCAAGACGGTAAAGACTGCGGAGCAACCTCAATCCTTACCGTCTTTTTCGGGGGACTTTTCTCCCGCTGACCAGAGATTCCCAATCGTATCACAAACGGATCTTCTGCAGAATCCGCAGCATTTCCGCATCGTACTTTTTTCCGTCGTAAGCAGAATTCTCAGCGTGATATGTCTTCCATTGCGTTACCCCGGAACGTCCGGATTCAAACAGGCCGAACATCCCCTCCAATGTCCACAGTGCGCAACCGATTTCATACTTCGCCATAATACCAATGAAATCATTCAGCCACGCATAAAACACCGGCGCCGGGGTGGTACTGATGCAACCGAATTCCCCGCACATGACCGGAATCGAATATTTCTCGGAAAATTCCTTCCAATTACGGAAATAGGCGTCCAGCGAGTCTGGATTCCATACGACTCCGGCGTCATTGCCGGGCATATACCCCGGAACCGTCATCGGCCATTGCGGCGGATTTTGACTCCATTCCATGCATTTATAGTGCGTCACCTCCTTCGGGAAATATCCACGGCATGACTGCATTGTATTGGGGATATCCGACAATTCGTCAAGTTCCATTTCTCCGCAGGCCCAGCCGTCAATCACGCAAAGCCGCTTTGCATCGAGGGCATGGATTGCCTCAACGGTCTCACGCATAAGCCGGCAATAGCTTTCACGCGGAAATACATCTTTGGCGTGGCTCGGCTCATTCAGCAGATCAAAGGAAAGCCGTTCCGCCGGCACATCCATATAGCGTCTGGTGATTTCCTGCCACATTTCGCAGAATGCCCGGCGTTCTGTCTCGCAGCTGTTCAAGGCCATCCAGCTCATATTGTCGCCAGGTTCATCGTCATTGATGCAATAACCGGGTGCGCGATGGAAATTGACATTGACATGCAGCTTGTACGCAGCAGACCATTCGATTGCCTGATCAAGCAGTTTCAGCAAGCTGTCATCAAGTTTATAGCTGTTGTCCTTTACCAGGAGGCGATAGCTCAACGGCAGCCTCACGAAATCAAACCCCAGATCCGCTGCCGTGGAAAAGTCATCCTCAATGAAATATCCGCGACAGATCTTGCCGTCGAAATACCTGGAAGTCGGCGAACAGAACATCCCGTCCAGATTCACGCCCAATTTCCCGGAAAAATCAAATTGTTTCTGTACCATCTTGAAAAGATCCTTTCACTATTTTCAAAGCCGCAATCTAATCAGACACCATCCCGGCCTGTCTACTTAACCGACTTCAGAAAGCGTATGTCCTTTATCCAGAATACCATTTCCGGCGAATACGCACCCATTCCAATCATCATACTCCTCGCATTGTCCTGAATCGCCCCCTTGAGCATCACGGTTCGGGTTTCCCATTCCTCCGTGGGCGGCTCATATCCGAGACGGTTGTCGCCGATGAAGACAATATTGAAGGCATAGCGTTTTTCACGCGGCGACTGTATTGCCTTGATTTTGAACTCCAGCGCCACTACATCGTCAAATGTTTCACTGTCGCTCAGCGTATACCGGGGAAATACCCATCGGTCTGTACGTCCGAGGAAATTGACATGGAACCGCAGGGCATTCTCCGGCGGATCGTATTGAATGCTCATATCTCCGTTGCAATTGCGGGTCCAACGGTCAAGGTTCATGAAGTCAAAGGTTTTGCTCGCGCATTTTTCAGGATAGAAGAACCTCAATGAAAGAGGCGGCGTATTTCCATTCCCGTCTTGAACCTTGAACACCGGATTGGACTCATTGCAGCCTTTCCAGTCGATCTCCCACGATACGGCGACCTCGCCGTTGGCGGGAATTTTAATCAGGTCGGACGGGCTTTCGACGATTTTTGCTCCGTGAGGAAGAATCGTCTCCGGCTTGATTTCGATCTCCTCCGGCGAAAAATTCATCGCAGCGACATCAATTCTCCGCGGCAGGAAGTTGTATCCCGCCGGATCACAGGTGCCGTCGCGTTCCGGCTGATAATCATATAAAAGCACGCCGGGATAGACTTTCCGCGAATGCGCCTGTCCGTGTTCCGCCATCGCAAAAAGACGCATTGCCTCCGTATCCGTCACCAGGCTTCCACCGAGTTTTTGCCCATCCATTTCCAGATAGAGAATGCCGCCGGTCATCTTCACCTTGTCTGACGCGACGGGAATGCGCGCTCCATCCACAGACAATATGCCTGTAACGGGCAGCCCCCGCAGCGAAACCGGGGCAGTGTCGTTGTCGTTGCGGTAAAGCACGGCAACGGTTCTGTCTTTTCCGGAGAATACACGGCAAAGCGTTATGTTTTCAGATGCGGGAAAGCGCAGGTCGCCGATATATTTCATGCCGCCGATTACTCCGGGAAGGACAAGATACGCCGCCTGGGAACGCATCGGGGTATGAAGAAAATCAATCATTCCAAAATTATTGGCGTTCTCCACATGCGGTTTCTGGGTAAAGGGGAAATAGCGTTTCGCACCCAGGGCCTTGAACTCGACCGCTTTCATGGCAATCCATTTTGCGGATATCTGATCCTCCAGAATATCGGCCCGCCGTTTTTCAGCACTGACCTTTCCCTTTAGTGTGGCGGAGACGCCGCCGCGATACCACGGTTTTCCCGACTCCGTGCACCATAAATCCATCCCCTGGCGGTCATCTCCCTTCAATGCTTCGCGACAATCGCGAATTATTGCTTCGATGGCTTCCGGAGCGGCGTAAGTCTGTATGCAAAGCGCCTCCGTCAGTTCATGATAACCGTTCTGCACAAAGGAGGAGACGGCGGAAACCGATTGCTGGGCGGCACACATTCCCTGTCCGATCAGTACCGCTTGGGAGTGTTTTTCCCGTATCCGGTTGCCGAACAATACAGTTGCCGGTACACTTGCATCGCCAGGCCTGTTCACAAACTCATTGTAGACCTGAATATAATCGGCATTTGAACTGCAATCAAGCAGGCGATCCACCTCATTGCTGAGTTTATGCATATAACGGGGCAAATTGCTTTTGCCACCCACATTGGCAACGGCAGGCAGACGATCGAAGAAGATCATGCTCCGCAATCCGCCGTCGTGCAAGGTGTCCAGAATTGCCCGCTGCCCGGAATAATTGCCGTGCTGCTCCATATTCTGCCAGCCGCAATACTCCCGGATATTGAGCAGGCCGAATTTACGGAAAACAGCAATATGATCTCGAATATAGGAAGGCGATTCTCCGCCGAAAAGAGCCTCGTGAGCAAAAAAATCATCATACGGTTTTTTCGCAGTCGGTGCGGCAAGCACCCCGATGCGCTGGCCGTTCTCCAGTTCGATTTCATAGAATCCTGCAGGGCGGTTGAATGTCAATTCCCATCTGTTGTCTTTGTTTCGCAAAAGTTTTCCTGAAAAAACCTTCTCGCCGGCATAATTCAGTAAATCATACGGCAGAAAATCAGATTCAGCAGGTGTGTCGGCTGAAAATATGAGCCGGGCGTCGGTGTTCGGTTCAGGATACAGCTGTATACTGTTTACCGGTTTCAATTCCCATGCCGACACGATGGCCGGCAGAACGCCAAACAGCAATAGAAGAAGAAAAAATTTCGATTTCAAATCATTCTGCATCATAATCACTCTTATGAGTTATGTGTTATTCAGAGGTGAATCCCAATTTCGGGGATTTTTTTCCCCCGTTACGGCTGGATTTCAGCGTAAGCTGCGGCAATGCGCATATCCGCTCCGCCGTAATAGAGAATATCGAACTGCACCAATCCTTGGGCAAAACATGTAAAGTCAGAAATTCCAAAAAACTCATAAAGTTTTTCCGGAGATAAAAACGGTTCCGTGGAACGGGCGATGAGTTTTGTCGGATCATGACGATCAAACAAAGCCCACCCCACGGAATAGAACACCCTCGGATGCCCCGGCATATAGCTGGGACTTACCAGCGAGGCGTAATACTCCGCAGTGCCGGGCTCCCGGTTGCCGTTATAAATCAGCAGAATCCCGTCGTCATTAATCAGGGGGGCGGCGGCAGCCTCGCAAAGGTCGGAGTCAAACAGTCCTTTGCGTGGAGCAAGGACCGGCGTCTCTGAATAATGCCAATTGCGCAGATCCTCCGACCAGGCGGGAAATATTCCGGTATTTCCGAAATAAGCCCAATATTTTCCATCGATTTTCCGATCAGTCACTGCAATTGCGCGGTACGGTAAAATTTCGCCGGCCGGCTCCCAATGCTCAAGATCTCTGGAAAACGCCGCCATACCGGGAGTCATCACATGGAATTTTCCTTCCGGCTCACGGTATACTCCGGTATAAGTCATCATCCAGAAATCATCAATTTTCTGAAGGCGCGGGTCTTCAAATCCGCCTTCAAACCGGGAATCCTCGCCGGGATCAAACTCCGCAACAGGTTCCGGCGACATCGTAAAGTTGAATCCATCTGAACTTTCCGCCTTACCGAACGTGGAAATGCTCCAGTTTTTTTCGGTTTTCGGAACCCTGCTCATATTGATGCAGCGGCAAATCATATGGACTTTGCCATCCTTCACAGTCGCACCGGGATTGAAGAGCGCATCCGCGCAATATCCCCTGCCGTGCGGTCTTAAAATGGGGTTTCCCTCATAACGCTTCAGCCGATTAATCCAGCTGTAGCTTTTCGGCAAAGCGTCAGACAGAATAATGCGGTTTTTTTTCTCGATTTCTTCAGACGACTGCATGTTGATCTCCTGCTTTGATTATAAAAAAAAAGTGATAGCCGATTGTGAAAACACTCGTTGCCTTTCCGCTAAATCGATACGTTTTCATTCATGTAGGTCTCTTTATCGGAACGGAACGGAACCGCAGGAAATCCGGCTCCATTCATCAGGTTGCAGTCGCCGCGGTAATCAGCGTAAGCATAACGTACCCGCACCGGATCGGTAATGCCCGGAGCGGAAACCAGAACCGTATCTCCATCAATTTCAGCCCCGGCCCATTGCAGTCCGCCATTGCTTCCCCCCAGAGCAAACGCGCCGGGCGCCTTGCCGTCACTGGTACAAAGTCCCCCTTCGGTGTGTTTGAAAAAAACGCGCACCCTGCCGTTTTCAACAGTGAAACGGTCAAATTCCGGCCCCTGCGAAACAATCGGCATCCCGTAGATCATCCGTTCCGCCTCACATGCCAGACGATACCCGATTGTCTTTTTGTCGCGCGGGTGAATATCATACTGGTCTCCGACATCCATCGCCACCGCCATTCCGACGTTGTGGTAGAGTTTCGGCATTTCGGCCTGGATTTCCCGTGTAAGCGCAAAAGGCGGGTTTTCCTCCGGCTCCTGATGCATCCATTGATCCTCAGGGCCGCGTTTTTCCGGACGGTGTTCTGAAAACCCGGCCAGTTGAACCAGAAAGAACGGCAGTTCCGGCTCGTTCCATTGTTTCCGCCAGTCTTCGATCAGATAGCGATGATGGACATAGTAGTCCTTTCTGCCTTTATTGTGACACCCCTGATACCAGATGACGCCGCGTACCGGATATTTGAACCAGGGATACATCATTCCGTTGAACAACGTGCAAGGGATGTTCGGGATATACTCTTCCGTCGGGCGGATTCCGATTTTTTCGGGATCCGCAGTAAAAACAGTTTCAGCACACCACTGCGTGAGCGTCACATACCGTTCCGGCTGCCCCTTCGCAGCAACCGTCACCGGCTGTTCCGGTGTAAAGCCGCCGATATCGAAGTGGTTGTCATTGACGACGGCCAGAACATTTCGTCCGGGTTTGGCGATACCGGCCGGAATCGTATAAACGCGCCTTGCCTGCCAGCAGGCAGGGACATCAACGGACGTGCTGCCGATCAACACGCCATTCAGATAGGTTTCGTCCACATCGTTCAATGTCCCCAGCGAAAGTACCAGCTCCTTCCCCGCCATTTCAGGCGGAAGCTCGAACGTGCAGCGGAAGATTTTCTCTCCCGGAACGGGAATCCGGAAAATCCAGGTGCCGCGTTCCCAATCAGAATCATCATAATCCGGCAGCAGCCATGCCGCATATCTGTTTCTTTCGGCCTCGCGGCAGGCATTGTAGCGCAGATACCAGGCCTTGAGTTCGGATTTGAAATCGGCAGGAGGAGGAGCGATCTGAGCGGCCATCTGATCGCGCCGGGTCAAAAATTCCCGGCAGCCTTCCTGCTCGTATTTTTCCCGCGAGATCCACGCCGCGATGTCAGTACCGCCCCAGGCGGTGGAAATCAGCCCGATCGGTACGTTAAGATCCCGCATCAGCTTACGGCCGAAGAAGAAACCGCAGGCGCTGAAGGACGCGATGCTCTGCGGTGTACAGAGAGCCCAGCCCGGACCGTTTTCATCAATCAGCGGTTTGTCTGCCGACACCCGCCGGCAGAGAATGGAATTGAATATACGCAGTTGCGGGCAGTCAGATTCGGCAGCTGCCGCATCGCCGCCGGCGGCACGCCAGAATTGACTTTCGCTCCAGACCGGCATCTCCATGTTGGACTGTCCGGAACACATCCAGACATCACCGATCAGAATATCGTTCAGTATGACAGCAGGAACCTTTTCATCACCGCGCAGTTCGGCTGTATAGGGGCCGCCGGCTTCCAACGCCGGGAATCCGGCATGCCAGACTCCGTCGGCATCAGCGGCAGCGGCAACCGTTTTCCCGGCAAATGTTACGGAAACGCAGCTGCGGGCGTCGGCAGTCCCCGAAAAAACGATTGGGCGCTGCCGCTGCAATACCATATGTGAACCAAAGACCTTGTAAAAACAAAATTCCATTGCCGCTTTCATCAATCTATACTCTCCTATATGCGGGCAGCTTCCCCGAAATCAGGTGTCCGGCACACAACGCCGGCCTGAATATCGCATGCATCATCTTCATTATGGCAGAACGCATCGAATCCGTATGCGGATAAAATCAGGGGAGCAGTGAGTTGCCGTTTATATCCGATGCGCTGAATGACCAGTAATTGTTGGCTTTCTTTTTAAGTTCGTAAAAATCACCCAACCGATATTCCTCGGTATGACCATCTGCAAACGAAATGACACATGCGTTGGAATGCCGTAAGTTAGGAAGTCCCGCGGTATCACGATGCTTGCTGAAATTAAGTTCGAAATATCCACCTCCCCAGCGGGTGAAGGTATCGCTGATAATCGGAAATGTCGATGTACTGCGGATCTTTCCGTAAAAAATACCTCGAAATCCATTGACGGAATCCCAGGGAGCTACCGGGACGCCATTGTTCAATGCAGTCGTTATCCGATAGGGGTCGGTATCGGAAACTCCCAGCAGTCCGTAAGTCCGATAGCGGCAGAAAGTGAACGCCTTGAGTTTATTCGTCCTCCAATCCGAATAATCGGAAGACGACATCATCGAAGCAGGCAGCTTCGGACATGAGAGCAAGTTCAGTTCCTTGAGATATCCGTTGTCATACAGTGTCCACCATCCCACTTTCCAACGGTTTTGGTCAAATTCCGCATAGGCGTTGTAAAGAGTCTCGTCATTGTCGTCCCCATACATGCGAACGACCAATGCCGCCTGCTTCTGATTGTTTTTGCACGAAGTTGTCCGGGCTTTTTCCCTGGCCTTGTTGAGGGAAGGCAGTAGCATCGATGCCAATATTGCGATGATCGCGATGACCACCAGCAGTTCAATTAGCGTAAATGTCCGGTTCTGTCGGGGGGGGGCTGAATTGTCATGTTTTATGCTCCTGTGTTGGGGGTTGGGGGGGGGACTCAAGGGAATCGATGGTTGCGGATGGCCATGCACAGCGGACCGCGCCTCAAGCGCAGCATCCAACCTCCTCCGAAGCGGCGGCAGATGGCGTGCTACGGAAATCTACAGGAGGAGCCTTACGCCATTCTCGTTGTAGGCGGTTTCCTGAGGATAGTAGAATTTCCGGGATTCGCTGGCGTTCACCAGGGCGGCATGGCCGTCCAGGAAGGTGACGGCGCTGGCGCCGCGGTGCCGCAGGGCGATGGCGTATGTGCAGAAAACGAGATTGTCTGACATGTTGTCGCCGGTCACCTGCTCCGGACCGGAGGTTGCTGAATCCATGTTGACATAGATCGAGTCGGCGAAGGTCGGCTGGGCGGAGGGGTTGGGATGCTTGGTGATATCCCATTTGTACCACCATTGGTATTCGTCATTAGTGTAGTCATAGGAGACGCCGCTTTTTTCCCTCCAGTACAGATGGCCAAGGTGATAAAAGGCGGTGATGTAGCTCATGGAGAATTTGTCGGGCGGCATCCGCAACGCCTTCGGACAATGCAGAAATTTTACGTTGGAAAACTTGTCTCCCACGTCCCCCGATGCCGATTCAGCCCCCTTCGAGCCGGGGATTTTGAGGTATCCGGACCAGATGTAGGGCATCGGTCAGGAGATGTTCGGCACCGACAGCAGCTGGTAGTCCGATTCGTACATCATCATCATCAGGCCCAGCTGCTTCTTGTTGTTGATGCAGCTGATCGCATGCGCCTTGTCCCGCGCCTGGTTCAGCGCCGGCAGCAGCATCGATGCCAGAATTGCGATGATCGCGATGACCACCAATAGCTCAATCAAGGTGAAGAAGTTGCGTGATATCGACATTGGACTGTTCCTCTTTTGAATTCAGGGATCACTGGGTTAAAAAATGGTAAACAAACCAAATACATGGGTAAGTCTTACCTATATTATAAGCATTTTCCGCAAAAAAACAAGGGCTACAATCGGAATTATTGAATAACGTAACTGGAAAAGTTAAACGCGCGCGCATTTTTCCATCGAAGCGCCTGCTTTTCCAGATCGCGGAGGGATGGATACGGATTCAAGGCGTGCGCGCCACCGCTATATTGGCTTTTCCGGCGATGCCGCAGGGTTCATCAGCGACGAGGCGTGGCAGATTGCCAATGCCAACGCATCGGTGGAGTCATTGGCCAGGTTGTCCACGCGGATATTGAGGATATTGGAGACCATCGCCGCCACCTGTTCCTTTGCCGCGCTGCCCTTGCCGGTGACGCATTGCTTGGCGCGTCGCGGCGCGTATTCATAGACAGGCAGGCAGGCGGCGGCCAGTTCCGCCAGCACCGCGCCACGGGCGGTTCCCAGCACGATTGCCGTTCGGGCGTTGCGACAGTAGAAACCGCCTTCAATGGCCGCCTCATCGGGCTTGTAGACACCGATCAGCCCGTGGACCGCCTGGTTCAAGTGCCGCAGGCATTCGGTGACCGGCGCAGTCGCGGGGTTGACGACCACCCCGCAGTCCACTGCGCGGATAGTGTTTCCCGCCACCTCGATCACCCCCCATCCGGTCTTGCGCAACGCGGTGTCAATTCCAATGATGCGCAATTGCAGGCGCCGCCGTTGCGCAATTGCGGGCGCGGCGCCGCCCTTGCCGCCGCGGAGGGCCTCCAGGCTGACACTCTGCCAATCATGTCCTCCGGATGCGGCGGGATGTTCGCCGCGTCCGCGGGCTTCGGACGCAGACAGCAGCTCTGCCAGTTTGCGATCGTTTTTTATGCGCACGATGAATATCCAGGGAAATCGGGGGTATTAATGGGCATGGATCCATGCCGAAGGGTTCATCATCATGGACTCCAGGGAAAATATACCCCGATTACAGTGTGGTGTCCCGTAAATCCACAACATTTTCGCGCCCTTTTTGGACAATTTGACGAGACTGCTTCCTTACGTAGTCACTACGCGCGGTCGCATTCTCGCCAAATTCCCTCAAAAATGCCGGCGAAACTCCTGGCGGATTTACGGGACACCACACTGGTGCGCGATCCCGTAAATCCACAACATTTTCGCGCCCTTCTTGGACAATTTGACAAAACTGCTTCCTTACGTAGTCACTACGCGCGGTCGCATTCTCGCCAAATTCCCTCAAAAATGCCGGCGAAACTCCTGGCGGATTTACGGGACACCACACTGGTGCGCGGTCCCGTAAATCCACAACATTTTCGCGCCCTTTTTGGACAATTTGACGAAACTGCTGGCGGATTTTCGGGACAGCTCACTGGGAAGCTGAAGAATTGTGCCCGGCGGCTGACGGGGGACGCCACCTTCCGGAATTTAAGACGGTTTCGATTTTTGCTCCCGGAACATGGATGCCGGCAAGCTGCCGGGCACATTGGAAAATATCATCGTCTCCGTGGCGACCGCAAGATGAAGAATGGACTGATTTATTGCACTTTTCTTTTGCCGGAATGGCGCTGGCGGTTCGCCGCGTCCCGTACGCTACGCCGCGGCATGTGTATATTATCCGCGCATCTTGCCTCATCTTCGCCACCAGTCCGGATGCACTCCCCAAAAGTTCCGTATTCCACCGTCCTCTGATGATTCAGGATTGCGCCGCCATGCAGGAAATAGACATCATTGAAAATCTCCATCTGCCCTTTCTGCTATATGACAGCACGGTCTATCCGGAGCCGTACGAAACATCATTTCATCATCATCCCGCATGGCAATTGACCGCCGCCATCCGCGGACAGTTCTATTTCCATTTCGCCGGCCATGACGAGACGATCAGCGAGGGCGAGTGGATCCTGATTTCCCCGGGGTTGCCGCATTCCTGCGGCAGCCATCTGGCCGGCAGCCGGGCGTCGCAGCTCTTCCTGAGGGAGTTTCCGCCGGCGCTGCTGCCGGAGGCGGCGGCCCGGCTTAACCTGCGGCGCAACTACCGCCTGAGGGGGCAAGTGGCCGTCGCCGAACTGGTGGCGATTGACGACCTCTTCCTTGCCTGCCGCCACGGCCAGATGCGCGACGCCCATCGGCGGGTGCTGCCATTGCGGTTCCTGATGTCGACGCTGTCGGGATGCACGCTGCCGTCACTGACCAGACGCATCGTGCCGGCACCGATGCTGGCGGCGCTGGCGCATCTTGAAAAACACTTCGCCGAACCGCTGGGCATTGGCGATTATGCCGCCATCGCCGGTTTGTCGGAATCGCGCTTCTACACCCTCTTCCGCCACTATACCGGCCGCAGCCCTGCGGCGTTCATCCAGGAATTGCGGATCTCCTGCGCCTCCAGTCTGCTGCTGGAGGGGTGCAATATTGCGGAAAGCGCCCGCCGCGCCGGCTTTTCCTCGCCGCAGTACTTCTGCCGCTGCTTCAAGAAATTCACCAACCAGACTCCCGGGGAGTTCCAGAGCCATCCATTCAAGTAGAGAGCATTCGCGGGCATCTTGTGCAAAACAGTTCCAAAGGGCGTGACGCGCTCCCAGGAATCACGGGATAACGCGCTGGAATGCCACGGTGCGGAAATGCGGGATATTTTTCTGCGTAGGCTGTGGCGAATCATCGACACGTGATTATCTTATGGCTTGAATCCATGAAGCCGAGCCGCTTTTCCGCACAGGCACCGGCTTTTGCAAAAGGCGCGCGGCTTTCCGGAAAACACCGCCGCCTTCCTGGCTTCGCCCTGACTGCGTGAGGCTGCACCAGCGTGTCGTACCGTATAAAAGCCGGGTGACTTCGCTGGCATCCGGGAGCGCACCCCAGGGCAAATCCGGCGCAGTATCAACGAGACCGCATCAACGACAAGGAACAGACATGGGCAATCCGAAACTTTTTATTCTGTCCGAACAAATGCGCGGCGCGTCCTTCTCCCTTACGCTGGACCAGTACACCATCGGACGCGCCGACGGTTGCGACGTATGCATCTCCGATCCCACCGTGAGCGGCCATCATTGCACTCTTCATAAACTGGAGGACGACTCATACCTGATCAACGACGAGGGATCCACCAACGGCACCCGCGTGAACAACGTCCCGGTGACTCCCGGGGAAGGCGTGGTCCTCCACAATGGCGACATCCTCCAGATCGGCGGCGTGGAGATCCTCTACGACGACATCCAGGGTGAGCGGGTCGAGAGCCGAACCATCTCCGTGATCAACCTGGATGACACCGGTACTGCGGAAATCAACAAGACCGCGATGAAGAACCTGGGCGACAAGCTGTCGGTCAGGCGTTCCAGCGCATTGCGGGACAACAGCAGCCATGGATTGATCCTCAACATCATCCTCGGGCTGCTGGCGGCGTTGATCGTCCTGGCGCTAATCTATTTCTTCTTCTACAGGTAGTCATTCCACCATTCCATCGGGCGCCATGCCGCCGAAGCCGGCATTGTCCGCGGATGATGCCGGCGAATCCCCTCCCCACGATATTTCCCAATTTCACCCTGGATATTTCAGCAGCGCTATGCAAGATCAGAAACAGGACCATCAGGATCAGAACCAGACTCCGCCGGATTCGCCGTCCAGCCGTCCGGAAAACCGCCCGCCACGCCATCCGCCGATTGCGGGATGGCAATATTTTTTCTGGGCGATGCTGCTCATTTTCGTGCCGCTGCTGGGGTATTACACCTTCCATGACTCCGAGCCGGTGATCGAGCTCAAGCAGAACGAATTTGAGCAGAAGCTGCTGGACCGCCGGATCGTGAGCATGACGGTGACGGACAACACCTCCTCGAACATCTGGCAGATCACCGGCACCTTCACCCCGGGGCCGGGGCCTGAGGCAGAAGGCGAGAAGATCCGGCAGCTTGCCGACAAGCCGTCGGCGGTGCGCAAATTCCGCTCCCAGGTGATCTATTCCGAGGAACTCGACAAGATGATCCGTGAACACGGCCCGGAGAGCACCGAGACCCGGCAAGGCGGCAGCTTCTTCGGGTCGCTGCTGGTCATGCTGCTGCCGACCCTGCTGTTCATTGCCTTCTTCTGGTTTCTCTTTGTCCGGCAATCCCGCGGCGGCGGAATGATGAGCTTCGGAAAATCACGCGCCCGGAAGCTGGAACCCGGCAAGACCCCCATCACCTTCCGTGACGTGGCCGGATGCGACGAGGCCAAGGAGGACATGCAGGAAGTCGTGGACTACCTGCGCGACCCGGCCAAATTCTCGCGGCTGGGCGGGCGCATTCCGCGGGGAGTGTTGCTGGTCGGGCCGCCGGGCACCGGCAAGACCCTGCTGGCCAAGGCGATTGCCGGCGAGGCCAAAGTGCCGTTCTACTCCATCTCCGGCTCGGATTTCGTCGAGATGTTCGTCGGCGTCGGCGCATCGCGTGTCCGCGACATGTTCGAAGAGGGGAAGAAAAACGCGCCGTGCCTGATCTTCATCGATGAAATCGACGCCGTCGGCAGATCGCGCTTCTCCGGAATCGGCGGCGGCCATGACGAACGCGAACAGACCCTCAATGCGCTGCTGGTGGAAATGGATGGCTTTGAGACCAACCAGGGAGTCATCGTCATCGCGGCCACCAACCGACCGGATGTCCTGGATCCGGCACTGCTGCGCCCCGGACGATTCGATCGGCAGATCACCGTGGATCTGCCGGATCTGCGCGGGAGGCTGGCCATCCTCAAGATCCATGCCGCCAAGACCAAGTTGGCCGCCGAGGTCGATCTGCGCATCATCGCCCGCGGCACTCCGGGATTCTCCGGAGCCGATCTGGCCAACCTGATCAACGAGGCCGCATTGTCGGCGACCCGCAAGAACCACGACGCTGTCGACATGGCGGATCTGGAGGAGGCGCGCGACAAGGTACGCTGGGGCAAGGAACGCCGTTCCCATCGCATGGACGACAAGGTGCGGCGGATCACCGCATACCATGAGGCCGGCCATGCGCTGGTGGGGATGCTCTGCCCCGACGCCATGCCGCTGCACAAGATCACCATCATCCCCCGCGGCGCCTCGCTGGGGGCCACCATGTCGCTGCCGGAGAATGACGAGGTGATGAAATCACGCAATGAATTGCTTGACTTGATCGCCGTCTGCTACGGCGGCCGCACCGCCGAGGAACTCGTCTTCGGCGATGTGAGCACCGGGGCGGCAATGGATATCAAGCAGGCCACCGACATTGCGAAAAAGATGGTATGCCAGTGGGGGATGTCCGAAAAGCTCGGCCTGGTCAACTACGCTGGCGGACGCGAGGAGCACATCTTCATCGGACGCGACATCACCCGTTCGGAGGACTTCTCACAGGAAACCGCCCGGGAGATCGACCTGGAAATACGACACATCATCGACTCCGCGCATGACCGAGTGGTCAGGTTGCTTACGGACAATCTCGACAAGCTGAAGCTGCTGGCGGAGACCCTGCTCAGCCGCGAGACCCTCATGGCGCACGAGGTATACGAACTGCTAGGCATCCCGGAGCCGGAATCCAAGCGATCCCCCGAGGACCTGGCCCACGACTTTGACGACCCCGCGTTGGAGGAACTGCGCAATGTCGCAGAAAACACGGAGAACACGGAAAACACGGAGAACACGGAAAACACGGAGAACACGGAAAACACGGAAAACACGGAAAACACGGAAAACACGGAAAACACGGAAAACACGGAAAACACGGAGAACACGGAAAACACGGGGAGCACGGAAAACACGGGGAACACGGAGAACACGGGGAGTACGGAGAAGACCAAGTAGTGTCGGGCCTCAGCCGTCCGTGTGACCCGCAGATTCCTTCTTTTTCGTCCACCACGTTGCCTGTTTTTGATTATGCTTCCCTTCCTGTCCTCCTGGCTTGAACCCTTCTGGGGGCCATTCCGGTTGCTTTCATCCCGGATGGTTCTGATGATGATCGGCGTCCTGCTGTGTGCATCGCTGGTCTGGTGGCTGCTGCCGCATTGCTATGGCTTCCTCCCCCATGATCGCGGGAAGAATTTTGTCAAGGACTCGGCGTTGTCCAAGGGCAAGCCGACCGGCGCAGGCATGCCTCTGGTATTGATTTACCTCTTCTGCGCCTTCCTGGTCTTGCCGTTTTATACCGAGTATGCGTTGATCGGTCTCTGTCTTCTGGCCATCATGCTGACGGGATATTTTGACGACAGAAGCACGGCCAGCTGGGGGCAGCTGAAGAAGGGGCTGCTGGATCTGGCGATTTCATTGGCGGCGGCATGGGTGATCGCCCATTGGCAATCGCCGCGCATCTGGCTGCCGTTCGTAAAAAGCGGCCATGACGGCGGTTGCTTTCTGGTTCCGCTATACGTCTATATCCCGGTGGCGGCATCGTTGCTGTGGCTGACCATCAACACTGTCAATTGCTCCGACGGCGTGGATGGCGTCGCCGGATCGCTGGCGCTTTTCGGACTATGCGGGATGGGGGCGTTCCTCTATGGCATCATGGGCCATAGCACCGTCAGCGCCTATCTGCTGCTGCCGTTGGTGGAGAATGGCGCATCCTGGGCAATCATGCTGCTGACTGCGGCCGGCGCCCTGGCGGCCTATCTGTGGTACAATGCCAGCCCCAGCCAGGTGATGATGGGCGATGCCGGCAGCCGCTTCTTCGGACTGCTCCTCGGATTGTCGATCCTGGCTTCCGGCAATCCCTTCATGCTCCTGGCGATCGCGCCAATCCTGTTCATCAATGGCGGCGCCGGACTTATCAAGCTGGTGGTGCTGCGGCTGCTGAAAAGGATGGGCTTTGACACCCGTCCGCCGCTGTCGGCAGTCCCCAACCCCATCCACCCGGAGAACTTTGCTTCCGACGAGGAGGCCGCCCGGCAAATCCCCCTGGTTCGTCTTCTCCATCGTTATCGTTTTCCCATCCACGACCATTGCCGGAAGAACCTCGGCTGGTCGGACACCCAGGTGCTCATGCGGTTCATGCTGTTGCAGGCCTTGATCATGCCAATCGTGATTATATTAATGGTCAAGTTGAGGTGACGGCGGTCTTCGCCGCCGTGGTGACAGCCGGGCGTCTGGATCTGGCCATAGAGCTTCCTTGCGTGGACAGTTCTGTCCCGTGGAGGGGCGTCAGACCAGCAAACAAACAGGAGGGTAGAGTCCAATGAAAAGAAGTCATTCATTCATGGCCGTGCTTGGGTTGTCGCTGTTTCTGGCCCCGGGCGTGACATTCGCCCAATCCACCACTTACTTCTACAACGCCGATGGCACCAACGCCGGGCGTTCCCAGAGCAACGGCGACACCACCTACTACTACAATTCCGACGGCACCAGCGCCGGGCGTTCCCAGCGGCGCGGCGACACCACCTACTATTACAATTCCGACGGCACCAGTGCCGGGCGCTCCCAACGCAGCGGCAACACCACCTACCACTACAACTCCAACGGCACCAACGCCGGGCGCTCCCAGCGCGACGGCAGCACCACCTACCACTACAACTCCAACGGCACCAACGCCGGGCGCTCCCAGCGCAACGGCAGCACCACCTACCACTATAACTCCAACGGCACCAGCGCCGGGCGTTCACAGGGGATGGGAAACTCCCGCGGGCCGAACCGAAACAGCTCGCCGTTCCAGTGGTAGGCGGCTTGGCAGCCGGCAGCGGGGGGGGTGACAACATATGAAGCCGGATGACGGGGAGACGAGGCGGAAATTGCGCAGGGCGTTGTCGCGTCTGCCGCTTTTGCTGCTGATATTCGCCATCATCACAACGCTATGGATGCAGCGTGGCAACATCACCGGCACTGGCGCGACGTCGTCGGCCGCGCATCATCTGACGGCCTCGGCAGAGCGCGATCCGGGCGTCAAGCCGCCGATGGTGCCGATGGCCGTCAAGGCGCCACCGTCCAAAACCGCCGAGGCCCCACGCCACGGGCCATTCACCGTCATCTCATCCTCTCCGGAGGGGTGCGTAGTCCGATTCACCCTCCCGGACTATGCCGTGACTGCATGCACCGATCAGGACGGAAATGCCTGCAGCCGCATCGATTCCGAAGGCGCCGCGCCATTGGCGGTCGCCGGATTGCCCGCCCTGCCCGCATACAGCTTCGCCCTGGCCACTGCTCGACACGCCAGAGTGGAAATCACTGTCGAGGAACAGCAAACCACCGTGATTCCGGATTGCCGCCCGCCGGCTGGACAGGCACCGCAGCTGTGCCATGGCGGCCGCCAGCCCCCCGGCGCACCGACGCCCGCTGCGCCCGACGGCGGCATTCTCCCCGGCGGAGGCGCGATGATATCACCGGCATTCACCATGCGACGGCTCGAGGGGCGTTTTGTCACGTTCACGCCTTTCCAATACCACGTTGATGAAAACTGCGTCGTGGCCTCCACTGAGGCGGTATTGCGCATCCGCTTTCTCGACGCCGATCCGGACGCGGCCGCATTTGCGCTGGATGATGACGCTGCCATCGCCCGACTCCAGCGGTCCTTTTTCCTCAATGCGCCGGATAACGCAGCCGCCGCCGATGGCGGCGCAGATCCCGCGGTCATCGTGGCCGGAACTTTGCAGCTGGTCGTCCCCGCCGCCTGGGCATCGTCGCCGGCCATTGACGACTTCATTTGCTGGAGACGCCAGCTGGGCTGGGAGGTCGAGCTGCTGGCCATCGGCGATGACGCCGGCACCGCCAACACCGGCACCGCCATCAAATCGGCCTTGCAGGAGCGCTATGACGCCAACGCCTTCACCCATCTGCTGCTTTTGGGCGACTACGCCGCCATTGAGCCATATCAGCACTCGCTACGCGACGAGCTAGGCAATATCGCGACTGACTACGTCGTCTCAGCACCGGAGAGGATGCACGCCATGGTTGCCAGCGACACCCCGTATGCCTTCCTCGACGGCACAGGCGACATCCTGGTTCCTGACGCCTTCTTCTCCCGGCTGCCATCGGCAACCATGACGGAGCTGGAGGCGTCCCTGCGTCGGCTGATGGCGCTGGAACGCGGGGAAGGCCACGAATCCGGCCAGTGGCTGGAAAATGCCCTATACATCGCAGATGGCGCTTCTTCGGCCAGCCGACCCTATGCCGGACAAAGTGACAGTCAGCTGATGGAGCAGATGCGGGAGGCGCTCCACGGGCTGTATTCTCCGGACAACACCACGGCGCTATATAAGGGTGGCGACCCGGCGCCGCAGCCCGATGTCATCGTCAATGCCTTGAATCGCGGCGTGGCGCTGATGCTCTATCTTGGTCATGGCCTCTGCGACATGCTGCCCACCGGCGGCTTCTCCTCCGCACTTGCCGCCGGCCTGGCCAATGACGGGCGGCTGCCATGGATTGCGGCACCGGTCTGCCATGCTGGCAACCTCGAACACGGCACGCCATTCGACTTGACTGCCAGCCACCGTGATGCGCCATACCGGTGCCTGGCGGCGCAGCTGTTTTCGCCGACGGCGGAGACCGCCGGGGCCGCCGCGGTGGCCTGCTCCACCTCCGCCACCTTCTGGGATCCGCCAATCGCCCAGCTTGAATCGTTCTGCGAAAATCTGAAAGGCCGGGACTGGCGCTGCAACGGCGAGCTGTTCAGCAGGTCAGTGTTGGCGGCCGTCCAATTCTGCGTCACCTACTACGACACCTATCATTCCAGAACCTACGACAGCGCCTTCGCCGCGTTCCATGCCTGGGAAAGCTACCTGGCCGGCGACTGCAGCGCCGTCCCGCGGCTGTTCCCGCCGCAAGCCGGCTTCTTCTCGGCCGCTCTTGCTGAGAACGGCTCGTTGTCCATCACATTGCATCATGATGACGGCACGCCCGTGACAGCCGCCGCCATCTGCATCCAAAACCGCGGCAAATTCATCTGCGCCCGCACCGATGACCGCGGCCTGGCGGAATTC
Organism: uncultured Lentisphaeria bacterium; assembly: GCA_934661755.1. Classification (GTDB taxonomy): domain Bacteria; phylum Verrucomicrobiota; class Lentisphaeria; order Oligosphaerales; family Oligosphaeraceae; genus CAKUJM01. The sequence continues at coordinate 37,161 of CAKUJM010000003.1, forward strand.
CCATTGAAAATCGATGAATTGGCCAGCGGCGCCATGGTGCGGTCCATCGCCCCGACCCTGCAATTCACTGAAGCGCCGCTGATCATGTCCTGGCTGGACACCAATCGAGACCATGTCGTCTCCAATCGTGAGCTGCTTGATTTTCTGGAGCAAAACGGCATCGGCACCGGCACGGCGGCCGGGAAAATGGCAATAGCGGCCTGGCAGGAACACCATCCTCCCGTGAGCCATGGCCCGGACACCCCGCCCACGGAGGAGCGCGGTCCGATAGTTTATTGCGCCACTGTGAAAATCGACTCCACCCACACCATCGGCTCCCTGCTGGAGGCGAAAATCACCATCGACTGCTTTGACGAAGCCCATGCCGAAGTGCGCCTTGGGGAGTCGGAGCTCTCGCAGCTCCTGGAGGGCGGGTATTCCATCGAGCGCATCGTGCCCGTCCCGCACTCCACGCCAGCAGCTCCGCCGGCATCCTTGAGCCAGTTTGGCGAAAATGCCACGGCCGTGGCAGGCGCCACGCCGGATGCGGGGATGGCATATGATGAATTGGAGTCGCGGCTTGATGCGCTTGGCGCACCCCTTTGGCCGCTGCTGTGCCCGGGATATGCCGGACTTTCCGTCCAGAGGCGGCGGCTGCGAGTACTGCGGGTCGCAATTGGCCAGGACTGCCCGGAAGACGCCGCCGCCGGCCGGCGTCCCCAGCTGCTCATTGCCGCCGGGATGCATGGCAACGACCATGCCGGCACCCGTGCCGTCATGCATCTTGCCCGGAAACTGGCGGCGGCCGCCGCTGGCACCGACACTTCGCCGGAGGTGGCGCGGCTGCGGGCTTTGGCGCAAAAATGCGTGATCTGGCTGATCCCCAGCCTCAATCCCGATGGATATGCAGGCAACACTGCCGCCAATGCCGGGCATTTTCTCATCGACACCTACTATCCCGGCCATCCCGGCGGGAGCGAACGCGCCACTTTTGCCTCCGGCGATCAAATGGAGTTGTTTGCGCCGATGGCCAACGGCCGGCAGCTCCAGCCAGAACAGCGTGCAATCATGCGCTGGCTTTGTTCGCATGACATCGATGCGGCGCTATACCTCTGCGGCGACGGCCAAAACGCACCGTATTGGCCCAATGACGATGATCCGCTGCTGCTCCGGCTGGCACAGTCATACGCACCCGGCTGCGCCAGCGCCGCCAATGGACTTGTCGATCGTCTTGAAGAGTGGCAATGGCGCTACCTGGGGACCTATCCCGCGAGGATGCCAGTGGACGGCAATGACGGCGCCACCGCAATCGCCAATTGGATCGAATGCGCTTCTGAACAGGACTTCCGCCGACCGCAAAGCCAGATCCACCGGAAATTTGAGCTGGCCGCGCCAAGGCGCCCATATCGTCCCGGAGACCACATCGAACTTGCCGGCAAATTCGGCTTCCCGTCATCATCCGCGTCACGCGTTCTGCGCTTTGAATTGCCGCCGGAGACCGCCATGCAGGCACAGTTGCCAATGCGCAGCTACGGCGCTGTCGCCGAAATCCTGGTTGCCGCGGATGCCATGACGGAAGAGGTCTGCGCAACCTTGCTGACGCCTCGCCATGACCAGGTGGAAATGCGGGTCGTGGCGACCACCGATTCCACTGCCGCCGCCATCGACGGCGCCGGCGCCGCAATCCAGCTTATTCCATGTCCCATGGCCAGCTTCAAATGCACGAATGCCGCCGGGTGGCAGTTGACGCGCCATGGCGGAAGCGGCGACGATCCTGCCATGACCTGGCAGGACGGGCGGTTCGCCCCGGCGACAATACCCGAAACCGGCTTCATTTGCCGACAATTGACGCCGCATGACACAGTGCAATGCTGGTGGCAGGAGCCGGAATGGCGCCGCTATCCGGCGGGCATGACGCTGTTTGCACCCAGTGCGGCCTATCAGTGGAAAAACGCCATCCCGCTTTGGCATCTTGACCCCGACAGCCGATGCTATCGCCGAATCCACACCGGCCAGGAACTGTCGCCGGCGACCGGCTATTGGCTCCATCTTCCGTCACCGCAGTGGCTGATGCTGTGACAGGCAGTGGACATGCCGGAAAATCCGGAGGCCAGGGAAACAGCGCCGCAGATTCGGGTTATATTCCCGAGGTGGCGTCTCGTGAAATCAGCAAGGGGAGCGCGGATATTTTTTTTGCCAATCTGACCTGACGGGCACGTAGATGCCTGTCTGTGGATTTTCATGGCGCCACCACCATAACGACGCGAAATGACCAATCTTACGGATTGAAGAACATGATACATGCAGCCCTGGATACCTCTGACGGTGTCGCCCTGGCGATTTCACAAGACGATGACATGCTGTACAATGGGCGGCTCGACGCCAGCGGACGCAACAGCGACCGGCAGCTGGTGCCGTTCGTCATCGACGCATTGGCAAAAAAGGGGCTGACGCCGGCGGATGTCACCCATTGGAGCGTCGGCACCGGCCCCGGATCATTTGCCGGACTGCGGTGCGGAATTGCCATGCTCAAGGGTTTCCGGATGGTCTCCGGAGCATTTTTGCGGGGCATTCCGACCTCCTGCGCCATCGCCGCCAGAATCGCCGACGGAAAAAAACAGCTGATTGGAGTGCTGCATGACGGCCGTTGCAACCAGGTGCTCCTGGCACGGGTGCAAGGCGATTCGCCCGCCAATTGCCAATTGGCGGAAATGCCCCGGCCGCTGGATCCGGAAGAACTGCTCGATGATGGGCATCGCTGCGACTGCTATGCCGCGTTGGCTGATGTCGCTTTGCCTGACCTGCCGCCGTCAATCGCCCAAAGGCTGCATCGCCTGGACGCCGTTGATGCGGCAATGATGCTGACGGCCTCCGAAAAACTCTACCCCTGGCCGCAAAGCGAAGAGGAGGTCGAGCAATCGACCGCGCCGCTCTATGTGCGGCAGGCTGTATTCGTCCATCCCGCCACCCTGCGGGCCTGAAATGACGGCCGCCAAGCCTGCGGCATCACCGCGCCCGACCATATCGGCGGCTTCGTCGCGCACCATCGGCCCCTGGCGGCCGCAGCCCCGCCGACGGGAGAGCCGCTGCGGCGGAATGGGGTCATGGGGGCACATGACCGCCCCGGCGCCGGTTTTCGGCATATGATCCGGATTCCGGCAAAAAGTCACCCTTCGAGGACCACGGTGGCGAGCGCGTACTCTTTTTCGTGGGCGATTGAAAGATGGATATTCTTCACGCCCAATGCGGCGGCGGTGGCGGCGGCATCCCCATCCAGGGTCATCACCGGCCGGCCGGCGCCGTCATTGAGGACGCAGATCTCATTCAGCCGGCATTTTTCGGTGATGCCGGTTCCCAGTGCCTTGGCGAGGGCCTCCTTGGCCGCCCATCGCCCCGCCAGATACTCCATCCTCCGGGGCGCACGCTTTGGCGCGTGCTCCAGTTCGGCGGGCGCATAGACCTTGTGCAGGAACGCCTCGCCGGACCTGCCTATCGACGATTCCAGGCGGCGGATGTCCGCAATGTCATTGCCTATCCCGAGGATCATCAGCGCTGTTCGTGGTTCCTGACCCACTCCTTGGCCTTTTTCTGGTAGTCGGCGCGTTTCTCCGGATTGCTGGCAATCGTGAGATACAGGTGGAACAATTCGAAGATCACCTGCCTGAAGATGTCCAGGTTGGCCATGCGCTCATTGAAGATGTCCTCGGCATCCATGGCGTCGCCTTCCGGCAGCCTCAGCCCCTTGAACACAAATTGGCTGGCATCGATGGAGCAGCTCCATTCCTCGCCTTTGCCGCGGGCCATGACCAATTTGGCGGAACGCAGCTTCTTGCCCACCATCATCGCCGACCGCGCCTCGGCCGAATTGGTCGGAGTGCCTTTGCGCAGACTGCTTTCAAAGGCGCCGTTGCCCTCGGCCACAAAGGTCAGCGGGCCGTCGATGAGCAATCCGAAGTCGCCCAGCTTGGTCGGCGGGATCATCCCGTTGTGATCCTCCATGAAATACCACAGCCAGGTGAGGAAATTCTCCCCCAGCAAGCCGGTGGCGCCGGCATCGTCCTTCAATTCCGGGGAGATGTTGATCGCCGGAATGGCGGACGGATCGGTCTCGTACCATGTCAGCGCCAGGGCGTCCGGGGTCAGGGGGATGGGCTCGAAGCCCAGCGCCTTGACCAGGAAGCCGCCGAGGATGTCCAGCTGCCGCGTGCTGGCGGCCGTGGTGTACATCAGGTTGGCCACCGGATCGAAGACGCAGTAGATGCCGGACAGCGACGGCGGCATGTTGGGAAGCAGCCGTTCCCTGACCTCGGCCTTGATCTCCTTGAGCTGCTTGCGGTTGAGATGGTCGCTCTTCTGGGAGGCCATCTGGGAGAGCTCGGCCAGGCGGCATTCTGCGTTCAGAAGCGACCCCGGGATCTTGCGTTCGGCCTGGCGCAGGCAGATGTGGATGTACTGCCCGACCTTGCAGGTGTCCTCGTTGATCGTCCCCTCAAGCAGGAAGCGACCGGAGACCCATCCCCATACCGGCTCGTCCTTGACAGCATCCAGCGGGCCGGCCGCCGACTCGGCGAAGCGCGCCAAAGCATCCGGCGGCAGGGGCTGCGGAAGGGCGCAGATCCGGAAAGTCAAATTGCCACGTTCAAAACCCATATTTTCAACATCTCCCGATGACAGTTTTGCTGATTTCCGTGAAGTCAGCAGGGGATTGCTTTTCACAATGGTGCAGGAAGAACAACCTCACGGATTCAGGTTAATGTAAGCGCGCCAGGGGGACTTGCAAGCGGCAAGCGGCATTTATTGCCCGATGAAGTCCACGGAGGAACGGCGGTGGCCACATTCTGGTGCAAATTCACCTAACTTCACGGATTCAGGTTATATTAAGAAGATTTTCATGCAGCAGAATCTGTGAAGTCGGTTCTTTGCCGCCGCAATTCCACCATTTTCATCATAATAGAACACATGTCGAATTTCATTGCCGCATCGCAACAGGCCGCCGAGGAAGGCTTCCGGAAGCATTTTGGCATGGATGCCGCCATCACCAGCCGCGCGCCCGGCCGTCTGGAGATTCTGGGCAACCACACCGACTACAACCAGGGGACGGTGTTGAGCGTGGCGGTGGATCGCGCGATGTTCATTGCCGCCTCCCCGGTCGCAGGCAGGATCTGCAGCCTGCATGATCTGAAGAGCAATTCGGACCGCAGCTTCAATCTCGATGAACTGGCCAATCCGCGCAAAGGCGACTGGGCCAACTACATCAAGGGGTTGGTGGTGGAGTTGCAGAAGCGTGGCATCGCGGTGCCGGCCTTCAACGCCGTGCTCTACGGCACCGTGCCGCTGTCGGCGGGAATGAGCAGCTCGGCCGCCTTGGAGATGGCGATGCTGGCCATCCTCAACCGGCTGGCGGCGGCCAACCTGCCCTGGCTGGAGATGGCCAGGATTGGCCAGGCGACCGAAAACAACTACATCGGCGCCAACACCGGGCTGATGGATCAGCTCAGTTCGCTCAGGGGCAAGGCGGGATGCCTGATCTACTCCGATTTCCGCACCTTCGAAGTGGAGAATGTCGCCATGCCGGAAGGGACGGTGTTCGTGGTCGCCAACTCGATGGTGAAGCACAATCTCACCAACGAATACAATGAACGCCGCGAGGCCTGCGAGGATGCCGCCGCCACCCTGAAGATCCCGGCGCTGCGGGATGCCACCACCAGGATGCTGGAGGACAACCGCGCCATCCTGAAGCCATCCAGCTACCGTCGCGCCCTGCATGTCGTCGGCGAAATCGAGAGGGTGGCGCGCGGCCGGGCGGCGCTGGCCGCCGGAGACATCCGGCTGTTCGGGCGGATCATGAGCCAGTCGCATCAGTCGAGCATCGAGAACTTTGAAAACAGCTGTCCGGAAATCGACAAGCTGGTGGAAATCGGCGGCACGCTGCCGGGCTTTCTGGGAGCGCGCCTTTCCGGCGGCGGCTTCGGCGGCATCAGCGTCCACCTGGTGGAGGCCCCGCAGGCCGAAAGCTACATGGCGTCGCTGGCTGATGGCTACCGCCGCGCCACCGGCCTGGACGCCCAGATCATGCAATGCACCGCCGCCGACGGCGCGCAGATCCTGCGTGGATAACGCGGCAGAAGACAAATCCTGGATGTCGTGAAGCTGGTTCTTTTTTTTCAAAATTCCTCATCCTGACGCAAAATCACCTGACTTCACGGATCCAGGCAAAATGCCGCATCACCATTTTTTCCTGCCGCTTGTGCCGCCGTCGCCAGGCATCCCCGGTGACGGGCAGTCCGGCGGCATGCATGCAACCAAACTCAATCCGATATGTTTGAATCCCTGACCGACAAATTGCAGTCCGCATTCCGGAAATTGACCGGCAACAGCCAGCTTTCCGAGCGCAATATGGGCGACGCCATGGAGGAGGTGCGCACTGCGCTGCTTTCAGCGGATGTCAACCAGGAGGTGGCGGAAAGCTTCATCAGCCAGGTCCGGGCCGAGTGCGTCGGCCAGGATGTCCTCAAGAGCATCACGCCGGGCCAGCAGGCGATCAAGATCGTCTATGACAAGCTGATTGCGCTGATGGGCGACCAGGAGGCGCCGCTGGATCTGTCGGCGGTGCCGGGTTCCCCTGCGGTCATCATGCTCTGCGGACTGCATGGATCGGGCAAGACCACCACCACGGCCAAGCTGGCGCTTTTCCTGCAGAAGAAATACAAGAAGCGCACGCTGCTGGCGGCCTGCGACCTCTATCGTCCCGCGGCCATCGACCAGCTGGAAGTGCTCGGACAGTCGCTTTCCATGCCGGTGTATGCCGACCGCGACTGCAAGGACGTCGTCCAGATCGCCCGGAACGCCGTTGAGGAGGCCCGCCGGAAGCAGTGCCAGGCGGTCATCCTCGACACCGCCGGACGGCTGCAGATCGACGAGCCGCTGGTGCAGGAGCTCATCCGGCTGCGTGACAGCATCCATCCCCAGGAGATCCTGCTGGTGGCGGATGCCGCGCTGGGGCAGGAAGCCGTGTCGGTGGCCCGCCATTTTGACGAGGCGCTGTCCCTTACCGGCATCATCCTCACCAAGCTGGATGGCGATGCCCGTGGAGGCGCCGCGCTCTCGATGCGCCAGGCCACCGGCAAGCCCATCAAGTTCATCACCTCCGGCGAGCAGCCGATGGATCTGGAGAGCTTCCATCCCGACCGCATGGCGTCGCGCATCCTGGGGATGGGCGACATCCTCACCCTGGTCGAGCGCGCCGAAAGTGAATTCAAGGAGGAAGAAGCCCGCCAGCTGGAGGAGAAGGTCCGCAATGCCACCTTTGATTTCGACGACTTTCTCAGCCAGCTTTCCCGCATCAACAAGATGGGCGGCATCATGTCGCTGCTCAAGTTTCTTCCGGGGATGGGCAGCATCCCCAGGGAAATGCTGGACGAGAAGACCTTCAAGCGTGTTGAAGGCATCATCCGGAGCATGACGCCGGCCGAGCGCCGTCTCCCGGAGACCATCAATGCCAGCCGCCGCAGCCGCATTGCCAGGGGCAGCGGCGTCACCCCCCAGGTCGTCACCGAGCAGATCCGCAATTTCATGAGCATGCGCGAGGTCATGGCCAAAATCAGCCACGGCGGCGCACCGTCGATGTTGAACACCCTCTTCAGCGGCGGCGCCGGGATGGCCAATCTGGCGGGGATGATGCAGAACAACGAGCGCTCCGGCATGGGCGCGGCCGCCGGATACGGCAACAATGGGATATCCCAGCAAAGCGCGGCCCACGCCGCCCGGATCAAGGCCCAGAAGGAGGCACGGCGCAAGATGGCCAAGCAGTCAAAGAAGAAAAACCGGAAACACTGATCACTGAATGTCGTGAAGCGGGTTCTTTTGGGCCATGATTTCGCCATTTTTCGGCCATGTACTCCCGGTACGCACCCTCAAAATTCCTCATTCTGACGACAAACCACCAGCTTCACGAATCCAGGCGAACATGATCCCCAGGCCCGACCGGCGCCCATGGGATCACGCCAATTGAGCCAATGAACACACAATCCCGCACCGCAATCCAAGCCCTGCCGGCAATGGCCATGGCCTGTTGCCTGCTGATGGCGTCGTGCCAGAGCTTCTCCCCCGGCGAGGCCCTGGATGAGACCATCGCCCAGCGCGATGCCCAGCAGTCCGGCGTATTGGAGCGTTCGCGGCGGGAACGTGCGCTGGAAAGCGAGGTCCAGCGCCGATTCGGGCTGGTGCGGCAGCTGATCAAGGCCAAGAAATTCGCGGTCGCGGATGACATCCTGGCCTCGATGTCGCTGCTGGACGACTACAAGAACGAGGTGGCGGACCTTCGCCGCCTGGTGGAGTTGGCGCGCACCATGGGCGCCAACATGACCGCCCTGGCCATTGACCAGCAGCGGATCATCAACGAGTCCGCCGACTCGCTGATGTTGCCGAAGAAGTACCGCAACAGCGTGGAGTTCACCCCGGAGCTGGAGCCGGAGTTCCTGCCTGACGGACCGCTGGAGAAGCTGCTCACCACCCACATTTCGCTCAAGGTGGACAACCTGCCGCTGGCCGACCTGGCCACCCAGCTGCAAAGCGTCGACGAGCTCAACATCGCCGATCCGCTCAACATCATCTTCAATGACGAGACAGTCAAAGGCAAGACCTTCTCCTGCAATTTCAAGGATGTGCCGCTGGGCGAGGTCTTCTCCTTCATTTCCCGCAATCTGGGAGTGACCTTCAACATCAACGAGCATTTGATCTGGGTGACCTCCGCCCCCAGCAACGCCAAGGGGTACAAGCTGGAGACCAAGATCGTCCATCTGCGCCACGGCATCATCCCCGCGGTTCCGGAGGGCATCGGCGTCTCCGGGGCCACCGCCTTCAAGTCCGGCCAGGAGGTGGACAACGACCTGGAGACCGCGCTGAACACCTTCTTCAAGGACTCCCCGACCGGCGGCAGCTACTCCTTCTTCCCCAACCGCAATCTGCTGGTGATCACCGACACCCGCGAGAATCTGCGGGTTCTTGAGCGGCTGATCTACGAGCTGGACAAGCCGCCATACCAGGTGGTGATCGAGGCGAAATTCATCTCGGTGAGCGAGGACGACCTGCATGACGTCGGGGTGGAAATCGCCAGGGCCAATGGCGGCCATTCCGGCGACAGCATTGTCCCGGACCACCAGACCAACGCCAACATCTCGGATTTCTTCAGCCATCTGGGGGCGATCAAGGCGGACAACGCCCTGGGTGCCGGCGGCTTTGCCATCAGCGGCATCCTCGGCAACCGCAGCTACGACATGCTCATTTCCGCCATCCAGAGCAAGACCAGCACCGTCACGCTTTCCGCACCGCGGGTGACAGTGCTCAACAACCGCACCGCGCGAATCCGCAAGGGCGACAAGTACTTCTATTTCAAGGAGTACACCCTGCAGACGGTGGACAATGGCGACAAAGGCAAGGATCGCGTGCTGGTCCCCAAGGGCACCCCCGCCGAACTGCCGCTGGGAATCACCTTCGACGTCAAGGTCAGCATCGGCAATGACGCCCAGACCATCCTGCTGGGGTTGCGTCCGGAGATCATCAACTTCCTGGCCTGGGAGAGCTACGCCTCCACCTCGGAGAAGACCCAGGACAAAGTCACCACCACCTATGACACCACGGTTCGGGTGCCGCGGACTCATGAGCAGGGCGTCGCCACATCGGTGGCGATCAAGAGCGGCGAGACCGTGATCCTTGGCGGCATGGTGGAGAATTCCAAGACCAAGGTTGTCAAGAAGCTGCCGTTCATCGGCGACATCCCCTACGTCGGGGCGCTGTTCCGCCACACCACCTACATGGAGACGCCCACCAACATGCTGATTTTCGTCACCGCGACAATCATCAATGAGAATGGCGAATTTGTCCAATATGTCCCGGCGCCGGAGGTGACGGCGGCCGATCTGCTGCCATTGAGGCCATTGACGACCGACGCGCCGTTGAAGGGCTCCGAAACCGTTGCGCCCGCCAAATAGTCCTCCGATGGGAATTTTCGGCCATGACAACTGTGCGCTGGGTCTCGACTGCGGCGAGGAGAGCATCAAGGCGGTAGTCCTGGAGCGCCATGGGCGGCAATGCCGCATCCGCCGGGTGTTCATGATCTCCCGCAAGCAGGAGGGGCTGCTTGACAACGCCGATTTGAGCGCGGCGTTGCTGGAGGTGTCCAAGGGCGCTCCGGAACTGCGCCGGATGCCCGCCGCCTGCGGCATTGACACCCGGCAGGTGAACGCCATCATCTCCCCGTTTCCGCCGGTCCACGGCCAGTCGCGGCTGGCCAAGATGGTCGAATACCAGATTGCCGCGCTCTGCGGCCTCTCCGGCGAGAGCTTCTGCCACGACTTCCAGCCGCTGGCGCCATTGGCCGGCGGAATGGAGACGCCGGTGCTGCTTGCGGTCTGCAAGAGCGCCCTGGCGGAGTCCAAGCTGGGCTTTTGTGTCAGTGCGCAGCTCAATTGCGAGGAGATCACCTCGAATGGCCTGGCGCTGATGAACGCCTTCGCCTTTCTGCGCCCGCGCGAGGCCTCTTCGCCGGGGCAGCTCCATGGCGTGATCGACCTGGGCGCGAAGAGCACGATCTTCGGAGTCTATGGCAACGGCCGGATTCATTTTCTCACGGCATGGGGCAACGACGGCGGATCGGGGTCGCGGGCGGAGCAGATCCTCGCCGCCATCAGCCGCTGGCGCGAGTCGCAGCCGGGAGAGGACGGGGCGTTGGAACTTGCGCGGCTCTGGCTTTCCGGCGGCGGGGCGATGTCGGAGGAGCTGCAGCAGGAGATCGGACAGCGGACCGGCATTCCGGCGGGGATTCTCGGCGTGCCGGCCGGGGAAGCCACTGCCGCCGCCGCCATCCCGGAACGCGGCGGGCTATGCCCTGCCCTCGCCATCGCCTATGGCCTGGCGCTGCAGGCACTGGGGTTGGGCGCGAGCAGGATTTCGCTGTTGCCCGAGGTGGTCAGCTGGCAGCTCCGGCGTCGCCGCAACTTCCCTTATCTGGCCGCCACCGCGCTGCTCTTCTTCGGGGTCATGATTGCCGGGATGGTGCTTTATACTCTGCAAATGAAGCAGGCAATCCAGGAGCTGGCCATTCAGGAGCGGCAGCTCGACGAATGTCTGGCGCTCTATCCGAAAATCGAGCAGGCATACGGCCAGATCACCGCGCAGCAGAATCTGCTGATCCCGATAGCGGAAAGCGGATTCCGCGCCCAGCGCTTCATGGAGACCATCGACAGCTGCCAGAAGGCGATCGGCAACGGTGCGGCGGACGATACCACCCCGAACCGCCGCGGCTGGTGCATCTACCTGGCTGACGAGTTTTCATTCCGGCGCGACAGCCAGCCCCGCGAGGACGCTCCCCGCGAAGACGCCGCCAGGGGTGCGCGCGCCGATGGCGGTGCCGACGGCAATGCCGTTTTTTCCACGCGGCCGGCCCCGCCGCTGACGGCCTCGCCCCCGTCCGCAGCGTCATTCTCCGTCCCCGCCGCCAGGGAGGCCGCCGCCAATTCCGCAGTGGTGCGTGACGGCGGCGCCGCAGACGCCGCCACGCCGGAGCCCGTGTCAATTCCCGCATCGCAGCTGCCGCCATCCACTCCGGTGTCCAAGGTCCCCCGGCTAAGGGCGATGTACCTTGGCGGCCTGCTGCCCGTCGAGGACTCCGCGCGCTACATCCCGCTGAAGGAGTTGCAGGAGCGCCTCAATGCCTCGGAGGCCTTCACCGGCGTGGACGACTATGCGGATTATCTGACCTCCTCCTTCCAGAAGCGGTATGCCGCGCCCTGGGACGACTTCCTGGAGCGCCACCGCCAGCAGCTGGGGGTGAAGTACACGCCGTTTTTTCTGCAATTGCCCTTCCGTTCCACCCTGATTGATGACTGATCAAACGCAACAGATCATTCCCGAGGACAGGCTGGCCGACCGCGGATTCAAGTTGCGCCGGATCTTCCTGCTGGTGCTTTATGTGGTCGCCGCCATCGGCGTGCTGTCATTTGATCCGGCGGACATTGACTTCCTGGCATCCGGGCTGACCGGCCTCTCCTATCCGCACAACCGCCTGGGGGCGGTCGGTGCGTATGTCAGCTGGACGCTGCTGCTGTCCATCGGCCTGGCCACCTACCCGCTGATGTTCCTGCTGCTGGTCTGCAGCCTGCGGCGCCTGGTCTGGCGGGGCGGATTGCAGCGCACCGACTGGGCATACCGCTCGGCGATTCCGCTGTTTGCGCTCGGGATGTCGTTTCTGCTGGCCCTCAATCCGCCGGCGGTGCGGGACTTGGCCGCCATGCTCAACCTCAAGGGGATTCCCGGGGGCGTGATCGGATTGCAATTCTGCGCGCCGGGATCGGGATGGATCTACATCATGCTGAGCACCACCGGAGTGGTGGTGCTATCATCCATGATGCTGGCGGTGTCATTGGGGATGATCTGGTATTACGACTGGCGGGACATCACCTGCCGCATTGCCGATTACGCCACGGCATGCTGGCGGAAGTGGCATGTGTCGGCTACGGCGGCGACGGCAGACGGCGCGGCGCAGCCCCCAGATGGCAGTGCCGCCGCAGCAGCCGCGCCGCCGCCGGAACCGGCGCAGGTAAGCACCACCTTCGCGGGCGCCGACCATGCGGGCGCCACTTTCCGCACCCGCCGCGGCGAGGCTTCGATGGCGGCCGCACGGGCCGCCGAGGAGGCGATCAACGGCGGCGCCCACCGTCAGGCGCCGACGCCGCAGTTCACGCCGACGGCGAGGCCGGCGCAACCCCGGCAGCAGCCGCTTCCGGAATTCGCGCCTGCGTCTTCATCTGCGCCGCCGACGGCGCAATCCGTGTCCCGGGCCGCCGCGACTGCGGACGCCGGGCGTTCCTGCACCATCGACTGCCTGGGCGAGGAGGCGGAATACGCATTGCCCGATCCGGCCGGCATCTTCACTCCGGTTGACCCCAACATCGCCATCACCTCCCACGAGGAAATCGAGGAGAAAAGCGAGATCATCCAGAATACGCTGGACGAATTCGAGGTCGATGCCGAGGTCTCCGGAGTGGTCAACGGACCGCAGATCACCCTCTTCGAGATCACCCTGGGACCGAAGGTGTTTGTCAACAAGCTCAATTCCGTGCTCAACAACCTGACCATGAACCTCAAGGCGCACGGCAACAGCGTCCGGATCATCAAGAACATCCCCGGCAAATGCTGTGCCGGCATCGAGGTCCCGAACAGCCGTCGTCAGATAGTCTATGCCAGCGACCTCTTCGGCAGCCGGGAATGGCAATGCTGCAGCAAAAGCCTGCCGCTCATGCTGGGAAAGAGCATCACCGGCGACCGCATCATCATGGATCTGGCGGATGCGCCGCACCTGCTGGTCGCCGGCGCCACCGGACAGGGAAAGTCGGTGTGCGTGAATCTGATGATCCAGTCGATGCTGCTGCGCTTCTCGCCAGATGATCTCAAGCTGGTCCTGGTGGACCCGAAATTCGTCGAGTTCACCATCTACGCCCATCTGCCGCATCTGCTCACCCCGGTGATCAACGATGTCCAGAAGGTCGGGCTGGTGTTGCGCTGGGCGGCATCCGAGATGAACCGCCGCTGCCGTCTGCTGGCTCTGGTGAACACCCGGAACCTGCGCGAATTCAACCAGCGGAAGCGCACTGCCGACGAGCCCAAGGTGGACCAGGACGGCGAGCCGATCCCGGACCGCCTGCCATACATCGTGATCATCATTGACGAATTGGCGGACATCATGGCATATGCCAAGAAGGAGGTCGAGCCGGCCATCCAGGTGCTGGCGCAGAAGGCCCGCGCCGCCGGAATCCACCTGATCCTCTCCACCCAGCGGCCAGACAAGGACATTGTCACCGGCATCATCAAGGCGAATTTCCCGGTGAGAATCGCGCTTACCGTCACCAATTCAACCAACTCGCGCATCATTCTTGACGAATCCGGCGCCGAAAGCCTGCTGGGCGCCGGCGACATGCTGCTCAAGGACAAGCATGGCCTCACCCGCATCCAGTGCGGGATGGTCAGCGCCGAGGAAATCGAGCAGGTATGCAAATTCTGCGCCTCCCAGGCGCCGCAGATCTTCGACGCCGATGTCACCGCCGCCCTGGAAGCCCGTGAAAACGAGGAAAATCTGACCAATGGCGCCGCCGCCGGCGACGACGCCAGGAACGCCAAGGGCGGCGACCCGAACGACCTGGTGTCCCAGGCCTTGCAGGTGATGCTTCGCAATCCGCGGAAATGGCCGACCATCTCCTTCTTCCAGATGGCCCTGCAGATTGGCTACGGCCGCAGCAAGCGCCTGGTCAACGACCTGGAGGAGATGGGATACATCGGACCGCTTGTCAATGACCGTTCCGGCGAACGCGAAATCTATTGGGATGCCTTCCCCGGATACGGCGGCGGGGACAGCGCGGACGATGACGCCTTGCCGTCGGATGCCGATCCCGGCGACATGGCGGATGATGACGGCGGCGTTGCGCCGTCGCCATCCGCCGTCAAAGCCGCGCCGTCGGAGGTGGCGCAGTAGCCATGGCTGAAGCACGGCCGGACAACCAGCCAGCGGACGGCGTCACGACGGTATTCCTGGATGCAACCGAGCAGAACTACGGGCGGATGCTGACCAATTTGCGGATCAAGCGCAATCTGAGCATGCAGGAGGTCGCCGCCAGTTGCCGCATCACCGTGGGCACCCTGCAGGCCCTGGAAAGCGGCGACCCGATGCGCATGGATCAAAGCAATGTCTTCATCGCCAGCATGATCGAGACCTTGTGCAGGGAATATGACCAGATGCCTGACGAGATCCTGGAATGCTTTTACCGCGCCTACGGCGAATGCCATCCGGAACGCGGGGACGACAGCGGGTTCAATCTCTCCGACCGCGATATCCGGCAGCGCGCCAGCCGTCTTTCGTCCAGAATAATCGGGGTCTTCGCGCTGTTGCTCTTCCTGATCATCATCGGCGCCTGGGGGTACACCGCCTACCAGCGCAGCCGTCAGCAGGCGGCCAGCGCGAATTACGACCTGCCGTCGCTGCTGCCGACGCCGGACTTCCCGATGGAGGTTCTGCCCATACCCAAATCCTGAGCCACTGTCCTGGCGTGAAGCAACGTTTCGCGCCAGGACAGGCAATTCATCCCCCACCCCGATTTTGCCACCCATGCCTTCCCCATCCGATAAAGAATACGCGCTGCCGGAGGCGTCACTGCTGCGGCAAAAGCCCGATGACCGCCAGAAGTGCCCCGCCCCGGAGGAACTGGAATCCGATCGACGGATGCTTTCGGAGCTTTTCGGGCATTCGTCAATCAGCGCCTCGGTCACCGGCCATACTGCGGGGTTGCAGGCGACATGCCATGAAGTCAAGCTCGGCCCCGGCATCTTGCTGGAGGATTTTGCGCAGTTCGCGCCGATGATGGACAACGCCATGCCGCACTCCCGCGGGCGGGTGCGGCTGCTGCTGCCGATCCCCGGCAAGGACCGGGTGGGCATCGAGATTCCGCGGGAAAAGCGCGGCGCCATCGCCAGCGGCGCGCTGTTTGCCTCCGATGCCTGGCGTGACTGCCAGGACGCCATGCCGCTGATGCTGGGATGCGACCTGGCTGGCCAGGCCGTCATCGCCGACCTGACGGCGGGGCACAACCTGCTTCTGGCGGGAGATTCCGGCTGCGGGCAAAGCGAATGCCTCAATCAGCTGGTGTCGTCGCTGCTGTTGCGGCAGCGGCCTTCGCAACTGCGGCTGGTCATCGCCTCCGATCCCGCCAGCCCCGTCCAGTCGCCATTCGCCAATGCCCCGCACCTGCTTGCCCCGGTGCTGCTCAACGACGTGGCCGCGGCCGTGGCCTTGAGGTGGTGCCGCGGCGAGGTGCGGCGCCGGCAACAGCTCATTGCCCAGAGTGCATGCCGGACGATGCGCGAATACAATGCCGCCCATCCGGAATCGCCGATGCCCCAGCTGGTGGTGGTGATCAGCGAGCTGTCATCGCTTTTGCGCAGCAGATTCCGTCCGGAGATCCTGGAGTTGTTCGGCGGCTTCATCACCTCCGGCAATATCGGCCTCAATTTCATCGCCGCCACCCAGCACCCCAGCGAAGAGGTCCTCACCGACGAGATTCTGGCGGCATTCCCGATGCGGCTGGCATTCCATTGCGAGCCGCTGCTTTCCGAACAGCTCGTCGGCAACAATGACGCCGCGGCATTGCTGGGCGAAGGCGACATGCTTTTCCGCAATGACAATGCGGTCATCCGGCTTCAGTGCGGGCAGATCCGGGATGACGAATGCCGAAAGCTATGCGCCTCCTGCCACCGCCAATGCGATCCCGAACCATCCGCCGACCTCATCGATCTGCTCAGGACGGCCAAAGAAGCCAGTTTCACCAAGATGCCTCCCCAGAAAAAATCCCCGCTCCAAACTCCATTGCTGCCATTTGCCGATGACGACTCCGCCGCCGTCCCCCCCGCCGTCAATGACGATGCGGCCGACGGCGGCAACGCCGCGGACAACGCCGGAGCCACCGGCACCGCCATGGAGGATACCGCCAATCACGCATTGGCCTTCATCATGAAGACTGGAAAGGCCACCCGTCAGGCATTGCAGGACGGCTTTGGCGTCACTGCCGAACGCGCCCGCAATCTCCTGGACGAAATGTACTCGCACGGATACCTCCGCCCCCGGCAGGACAATCCGGATGAGTATGACCTGGTGCCGGAGAACATCCCCGCCGAATTGCAGCCGGATTTCCAGGCCACCCGCAAGACCATCGAACAGCTCCATGAGGAACTGGCCGCGAAGATCGCCGCCGGCGATCCGGGGTCGCGGACCGTGGCCGAATACAACCGGGGCATCCATGCCATCGGCAAGAAAATCGTCGAGGAGGCCGCCGAGGTCTGGATGTCCGCCGAATACGAGTCGCCCCAGCGGACTTCCGAGGAGATCAGCCAGCTGATCTACCACCTGCTGGTGCTGATGATCCGCCGCGGCATCAGCCTCGACGACCTCTATGGACAACTTTAGGCCTTCCATCACCGAGGAAAATACAATTCCATGATCCGCATCGCATTGCCCAACAAGGGGGCGCTCTCCGAAGAGGCCTCCGCACTTGTCAAGGAAGCCGGCTACCGCGCCCGCAGGCTGGCCAAGGAGCTCTCCGTACTGGACTGCGCCAACGACGTCGAATTCATCTTCCTGCGTCCGCGTGACATCCCGGTCTATGTCGCCGGCGGCCTGGTCGATCTGGGCATCACCGGCCGCGATTTGCTGGCCGACTCCGGCGCCAAGGCCATGGAGGTGCTCCCGCTGGGCTTTGGCAAATCGCGCTTCCTCTATGCCGTGCCCGCCGACAGCGCCCTGACAGTCGAGAAGCTCGACGGACGGCGCATCGCCACCAGCTACCCCAACATCGTCAAGGCGGATCTGGACCGGCGCGGCTTCCACTGCACCATCACCCGCCTGGATGGCGCAGTGGAGATCTCCATCCGGCTGGGGGTGGCCGACGCGATTGCGGATGTGGTGGAAAGCGGAACCACCATGAAGCAGGAGGGTCTTAAGCCAATCGGCGAACCGGTGATGTGCTCCGAGGCGATCGTCGTGGCCCGTGACGCCGGTTGCGAGGAAGTCTCGCAGATCCACACCTTCCTGCGCCGCGTCAAGGGCATCCTCACCGCCCGCAGCTATGAGATCATCGAATACGACATCCCGTCCAAGCTGCTCGACGCGGCCTGCGCCATCACTCCGGGACTGGAGTCGCCGACCATCAGCCCGCTTTCAAAAAATGGCTGGGTCGCCGTCAAGGCCATGGTCGCCCGCAGCCTGGTGAATGACGCCATCGACCGCCTGGAGGAGCTGGGGGCCACCGGCATCATGGTGACTGACATCCGCACTTGCCGCATGTAGGCGGCGCAAGGGGGGTAGCAAGGCCGTCTCGGCCTTGGGGTGACTGACATCCGCACTTGCCGCATGTAGGCGGCGGGGCAAAAAATGCAAAACTGCACAGGAAAAGTGTCTTATGAATGAATTTTGGAATGAGCGTTGCGAGACCATGTCCCGTGACGAGCTCACCGCGCTCCAGAATGAGCGCCTTTGCCGCCAGGTGCGCCGGGTCTACGAGTGCAGCCCCTATTTCCGGCAGAAATTCGACCGTGCCGGCGTCGCCCCCGGTGACATCCGCGGCATTGATGACCTGCATTTGCTGCCCTTCATGAGCAAGGAGGATTTCCGGCTGAACTATCCGCTGGGGATGTGCTGCGTCCCCCGCGAGCAGTTGCGCGAATTCCACATGTCCAGCGGCTCCACCGGCACTCCGGTGGTCATGGCCTATACCAGCAACGACCTGCTGCAATGGGCGGAGTGCATGGCGCGCTGCTATCGGATGGCGGGAATGGCCCCCGGCGACGGCATCCAGATCACCCCGACCTTCGGGCTCTTCAACGGCGGCTTCGGCTTCTACCATGGCGCGCGGCTGGCGAACCTCTTCATTTCGCCGGCCTCCAGCGGCAACACCCGCCGCCAGATCCAGCTGCTGCGCGATTTCCACATCAAGGGCATCGGCTGCGTGGTGTCGTACATGGCCAGGATCATGGAAGTGGCCGATGAACTCAATCTCGATTTTCCGGATCTCAAGGTCGGCATCTTCGGCGCCGAGACCTTCTCGGATGAAATGCGGCGCAAGATCGAAGAGCGGACCGGCATCAAGACCTACGACATCTACGGCATGACCGAGACTGGCGGCGTCGGCACCACCGGCATGGACTGCGCGGCGCACGCCGGAATCCACGTCTGGGAAGACCAGTACCTCACCGAGATCGTCGATCCGGAAACCGGCCGCAATGTCCCGGACGGCACCAGCGGCGATGTGGTCATCACCTCCCTCACCCGCGAGGCCATCCCCGTAATCCGCTTCCGCACCGGCGACATCTCCAGGATCGTCTCCCGCGAAAAATGCGCCTGCGGCCGGACCAGCCTGCGCCTGGAGCGCATCAGCGGCCGCCTCGACGACATGATGATCATCAAGGGCGTCAATTTCTTCCCCAGGCAGGTGGAGCAGGCGCTGCTCGAAATCCCCGGCGTGCTGCCCGAATACCAGATCATCCTGGAGACCCGGCACGGACTGCAGGATGTCCGGGTGAATGTCGAGGCCGAGCCGGGAGTCACCGGATACATGATCGAGAAGCACTTGAAGGAACGACTGGGGTTCTCTCCCAAGGGCGACGTGTTCGCACCCGGCGCCCTACCCCGCAGCGAAGGCAAGGCCAAGCGCGTGGTCCGCGTAAATCTGGACTAGCCCGGAGACGCGCCAGCCATCCATAAATCAATCGACTATAGACCGCCATGTCCGACCAGCAAGATCCCAAAGACATCGCCGCCGATGCCGGCAAGGAAGCCGTCGATGGCAAGAATCCCGCCGCCACTCCGGAGGACAAACCGGAAGACCAGCAGCACCGCCAGGAGGCCGACACCGGGAATCCCCCGCCGCCGTCATTCAATGGCCGTGACTTCATCTCGTCATTGCAGGAGGTCATGGACAAGCTGGGCTTTGAGAAAATCGGCAGCGTCGGCTTCAATGCCGATGCCGATGCCGCAGACGCGCGTCGCCGCCGCAATGCCGCCGCTTCGGGCGGCGGGGGCGGCGGCCAGGCCGGGAATGACGACGAGGCGCTGAAGGCGATCAAGTCCTTCTCCTACCGCCCGCGTGAAATCCGCGACTACCTTGACCGTTATGTCATCAGCCAGGATGAGGCCAAGAAGGTATTGGCCACCGCGGTGTGCGACCACTACAACCATGTCCGGCGCTGCCTTGACAACCCGGAGCTGTCCCGCCGGGATTTCGCCAAGGCCAATGTGCTCATGATCGGCCCGACCGGCGTAGGCAAGACCTACCTGATGCGCTGCATTGCCCGGCTCATCGGCGTGCCCTTCGTCAAGGCCGATGCCACCAAGTTCTCCGAGACCGGGTATGTCGGCTATGACGTCGAGGACATCATCCGCGACCTGGCCAAGGCCGCCGGCGGCAATGTCGCCCTGGCGCAATACGGCATCGTCTACATCGACGAAATCGACAAGATCGCCTCGAAGACCACCGACGGCCAGAAGGACGTCTCCGGCCGCGGGGTCCAGACCAACCTGCTCAAGTTGCTGGAGGAGACCGACGTGCGGCTGCTGGCGCAGAACGACATGCTTGGCCAGATGCAGGCAATGATGGCGATGCAGCAGCATGGCACGCCGCCGCCCACCACCATCAGCACCCGCTACATCCTTTTCATCGTCTCCGGCGCATTTGTGCATCTGGACGACATCATCCGCCGCCGGATGGGCAATTCGGCGATCGGCTTCAATGCCGACCGCGAGGCCGTTGAGCGCGCCAACGGCGACGAAGCGGCGATGTTCAAGTACGCCACCACCGGCGATCTGGTGAAATTCGGCTTCGAGCCGGAGTTCATCGGCCGACTGCCGGTGCGGGTCAGCCTGGATGCCCTCGGCGTGGGGGATCTGGAGCAGATTCTCACCACCGCGGAGAATGGCATCTGGGATCAATACCGCGAGGTGATGGCCGGCTACGGCATCGAGCTGACTGCGGATCCGGCGGCGCTGCGGCGCCTGGCCGAACTGGCGGAGTCGGAAAAGACCGGCGCCCGCGGACTGCTCACGGTGCTGGAACGGCTCTTCCGCGATTTCAAATTCGAGCTGCCAGGAACCGGGGTGACGTCATTGCATCTCACCGAGGATGCCGTGCTGCACCCCGAACAGGCGCTGCAGCGGCTGCTGCTGGCCAACCGCCAGGCTGCCGCCCAATTGGCCGGCAGCGAAGTGGCGGCCTTCGCCGACCGCTATTTCCAGCAGACCGGCTTCCGGCTCGACTTCGATCCGGGCGCCACCGCCAAGCTCATTGAGCTGGCCAATGCCGCCGGAAAGACCATCCGCGGATTCTGCGAAAGCCACTTCAAGGACTTTGAATACGGCCTCAAGCTGCTGGCGCGCAACACCGGCAAGACCCAGTACGCCCTCGGCGAGGAAGACGTGGCCGATCCGCAGGCCACCATCGCCGCCTGGATCAAGGCAAGCTACAACTAGCGGAGCGTGGTGCAATTCCGCTTGGAGTTGCGCCACCCCACGCCAGGCGGAACGCTACGGCGATATTATAGTACCGCGCATTACTTGGATCCTGATGCGCCGTCCAGACGGAAATGCGCGGCGGCGGGGCGCTGTCAGCGCCCGCGATCCAAAAACGTTTTTTTGCGGCTTTAGCATAAAATGAAAACTTCACTCAACTGGCTCAAGGACTATACGGACATCCCATGGAGCGCCCAGGAACTGGCGGCACGGCTGACCAATGTCGGGCTGGAACCGGAGGGGATTGAAACCACCGGGACCGTCCCGGAGGGGGTCGTGGTCGCCCGGATCCTCTCCAGGGTCCCGCATCCAAATTCCGACCACATGAGCATCTGCATGGTGGATCCGGGCAGCGGCGAGCCGTTGCAGATCGTCTGCGGCGCCCCCAATTGCGATGCCGGATGCCGGGTGCCGCTGGCGCCGATCGGAACCGACTTCGGCGGCGGATTCGTCATCAAGAAGTCGAAGCTGCGGGGCGTTGATTCCTGTGGAATGATGTGCTCCGCCAAGGAGCTGGGGCTCTCCGAGGAGCATTCTGGACTGCTGATCCTCCCGCCCGACACCCCGCTGGGAAAGAGCGTCCGCGAGCTCTTCCAGTGCGACACGGTGATCGACTGGGAAGTGACGCCTAACCGTCCGGACTGGCTGTCCCATGTCGGCATCGCCCGCGAAATCTGCGCGCTGACCGGCAACGCCCTCCGTCTGCCGGAAAACCACATCCGGATCCGCCCCGGCAGCAACGCCGCCGACCATGCCGCCATCCGCATCGATGCGCCGGAGTTCTGCCCGCGATACATCGGACGGGTCTTCGGCAATATCAAGGTCGGGCCCTCGCCCGAATGGATGCGCCGCCGCTTGGAGGCGGTCGGATTGCGCTCCATCAACAACGTGGTCGACATCACCAACTACATCATGCTGGAGTTCGGGCAGCCGCTGCATGCGTTTGACCTCAATCACCTTGACGGCCATCAGATCATCGTGCGCCGCGCCAATGACGGCGAGGAGATCACCACCTTGGACGGCACCAAACTCAAGCTCACCCATGACAATCTGCTGATCGCCGACCGGTGCAAGGCGGTCGCGCTGGCCGGAATCATGGGCGGCGAGAATTCGATGATCACCGACGCCACCACCACGGTGCTGCTGGAGGCCGCCGCCTTCGACCGCACCAACATCCGGTTGTCCAGCCGGGCGCTCAACAAGGCGACCGACGCCAGCTATGCCTATGAACGCGGGGTCTCGCCGGAAACCGCCGCCCTGGCCAGCGCCCGCGCTGCGTCATTGCTGTGCGAATTGTGCGGCGCCGAGCAGCTGGGCGAGGCCATCGACTGCTACCCGCGCCCCTGGCGGAGCCAGATCATCACCTGCAGCGCATCGCGGATAAACGCGCTGCTGGGGCTTTCGCTGCCGCCCAGCCAGATCGCCGGCAGCATCGCCCGGCGCGGCATTGAGATCAAGTCGGTGGACGGCGATGCCATCACCGTGTCCACCCCGTGGTGGCGCTTCGACCTCCATGACGGCGTCGATCTGGTTGAGGAAGTCGCCCAGATGATCGGCCTGGACGCCATCCCGGAGAATCCGCCGTCGGCGGTCCTGGGAGGTTCCATCCACGACGACAAGTATTTCGGCATCCAGCAGATGCGGGCGCGTCTCTGCGCCCTTGGCCTGGACGAGATCATGAATTACACGCTATGGTCTTCCGCACAGTGCCTGGCGGGGACCAATCTGGCCGAGAGCGACCTGGTGACGGTCTCGAACCCGATTTCCGCGGATGCGGCATTCCTGCGGCCGACCATGCTTCCCGGCCTGCTCCAGGTGGTCGAGCACAATGTCTGCCATAGCCAGCACGACCTGTCGCTCTTTGAGATCGGCCGGGTATTCCAGATGGCCGACGGCAAGCCGTCGGAACACCTGCAGGCCGGAATCGCCATGACCGGACGCGTCCATCCCGAGCTCTTCGGCAAGGTTCGCGAGGAGGCGGTGGACTTCTACGGCCTCAAGGGAGTCGTCGAAGGGCTGCTCGACAGCTGCGGCCTGGCGGGATTCTACCGTTGCGAGCCTTGCGACCACCCCGCCTTCCGGAAGGGCGTCTGCGCCAAGATGGTTTCCCGCAACCACAAGGATCTGGTGTGGCTCGGCCAGATCGCCCCCGCGCTGCTGCGCAATGCCCGGATGCGGTCGCCGCTTTTCGTCGCCCTGGCCGACCTGGAGGCCGTCGCCGCCGCCCCGCGCCCCGCCAGGAAGTTCACCGGACTGCCGCAATTCCCCGAAGTCGAACGCGACATATCCTTCATTGCGCCGCTGGCCTTGACCAACCAGCAGGTCATCGATGCGGTAAATTCGTTGAAGATCCCCGGAATCGTCAATGTCCGCCTCTTTGACCAGTTCGCCGATCCCCGGATTCTCGGCGAGGACAAGCGCTCGCTGGCTTACACCATCACCTACCGCGATCCCGCCCGGACCCTGACTGACGACGAAGTCAACCGTGCCCAGGAGGGGCTGCGGGCCGGGCTGGTGAAGAAGCTCGGAGTCGAATTGCGGTAGCGCCGCCCGCCGGAGACCGCCTTTCCCTCCAATGACCCGACTGTGAACACCCCCCCGCCGCAAATCATGGCCATGTTGCGCCTGGCGGCGTCCATCGACGGACGCTATCCCCAGGCGGCGTTCGCCTACGTCTACAGCGCGATCCCGAAAATCATCGAGGCGCAAAAGGGCGACGGCGCCCCCCGCCCCCAGGGCAAGGGCCGCCATGTCAGCGGAAGGCAGATCTGCGAGGGGCTGCTGGCGCTGCTGCAGGAGGATTTCGGATGCCTTGTCACAGAAGTGCTTCATCACTGGGGGATCAACGGCACTATCGACATTGGCAACATCGTCTACAAGCTCATCGAGTTGAATTTTCTTTCAGCCAGTCCGGGCGACGCGCTTTCCGATTTCGAGGACGTCTTTCCGATAGACGACCGGCTGTGGCGTTCCCGCCTTCCGCCGGATCCGGAAAATCCCCCCCCGCCATTGCCGCCGATAAAGTTCAGGAAATAGCTCGACAGCGTTGAAAGCCCGGGGGTTTTGCTCCAGAATCCAGGGAACTGCCCCTTACACACCTTCCGCATCTGCAATGCCAGAACCGCTCTGTGACAAATGCAAAAAGAATCCCGCCTGCGTCCATATCCGGACGATGACCCAGGATGGCAAGCCGGGCGCCACGCTCAACCTCTGTGCCATCTGCGCCTTGGAGGAAATAAAGTCCAATGACAAATCCGGCATCCTCGGCAAGCTGTTGCGCGACACCGCGCCGGAGGAGATGCTGGAGCAGCTTGCCCAGCTGGCGGGCAAGCTGGAAGCGCAAGGCAATCCCCAGGTGAAGCCGGCTGATGCCCCGTCAGCCCCGGCTCCGGATAAAAAAGGCGAGCCGACCTGCCCGCATTGCAACGCCACCATGGCGAAGGTGCTTAACGGTCGGGTGATCCCCTGCCGGCAATGCTTCGAGACCTTTGCGGAGACGCTCAAAAACGGCGTGGAGAACCGCGGCGACATCACCATGCCGGACAAGTCGCAGCGGCACTTGCAGAGTGCGACGCCCATGCCGGAACTCCTGAAGCTGCTCGAGGATCGCGACGATCTGCAGCAGCAGCTCGACAAAGCCGTCGACAGGGAGGATTACCGGCTGGCGGCGCAAATCAAGGACAAGCTCGCCCAGGTGAGTGAAAAGATCCCGAAGCTGAGCCGGGAGTCACAGGAAGCGCAATCCGGGGAGGGCCGGGCGGCGGCGGATGGCTCTGCCGCCCGGCATCCGCGCATTCAGCGGCGCTATCCGGTCTGGCTGCCCCGCCCCACCTCCGCCGCGCCGCAAATCATCCTCAACAGCTTCTGCTCATTTTCACGCAACCTGAAGGGGCACGCCCTGCCGCCATTCACCGGCGAACGGAAGGGCTGTGACCGGAAAGTGGTGCAGAACCTGCTCGACCGTCTCGGCGCCACCAGCGTCTTCGGCAATGCCGTCATCATGAAGGATGTCTATTCCCCCAGCTACCAGCGAATGCTGGAGCTGGGGCGGCTTCTCTGCCTGCCGCCGCATGTGCAGACGACTCCGCCACGGCAGATTGTCGCGCTTTCCAGCCGGACAATGAGCGCGACCGCGCTGATCAACTGGCTGGACCACCTCCGGGTGACGATATGGGGCGAGGGCAGCAGACTGGCCCAGACAATCCAGAACGCCCAGCAGCTAAGCCAGCAGCTGCTCCCGGAATCGAGCTACGAACGCTTCGGGAAATACGGCGCGCTCAGCCGCGATCTGTTTTGCAATGGCGTCGATTTCACCTTCGGGGTATATCTCTTCCTGCCGATTCTCACCATCAGCGGCGAATTGCCCGCGCTTTACCGTGCCTGCTCGGAACTGGGAGTCTTCATGAACCCGGTGGACGAACTGCCCGGCGAACAGAATCTTGGACAGGGCATCGTGAAACTTTCCGCCGCGGTCATGAACGGCGGCGGCGCATACCGTGCCAGCCGCCAGCTCATGCAAGTGGCGCGATTGCTGCGCGACCGCGAGTTGCTCATGCGCAACTGCATGCTGGGAAACTACTTCCTTCGTTCAAAGCTGCGCGACGACCTCGGACGCGCCGCCGGAGTCGTCAGATTCGCCCGCCGCCTCCATGTCGGCGAGGCCAATGACCTGCTGTGCAAGCTCTGGGTCGGCCACGAGCTGGGGGCCTTCCCCGAGGTCACCAAGGATCATGTCTTCCGGATCTTCGCCGCCCTGCCGCCGGAGCCGGACGACAATGAAAAAGGGTACACCGAGAGGAGCTGGAAAACCGAGGAGTTGCTTTCCAGGCTTTTTCGCACCGTCTTCGCCGGAGAAAACGACGATGACGGCGATGGCGATGACGACGCCATCAATCCGTAACCCGCCATCCCCGCCTCCGCCGCGGCCCTGTCACCGGAATCAGCTGGTTCCGCCTCCCGGCTGATCACATCTCCATCCCTCCATCCCACCACTCCCACCACTCCAAGGAGTCCCAATGCATTTCCGTCACCTCGTCCGCAAATTGGCAGCCGCCGCAATCCTGCTGCCGTTGGCATTGCTGGTCAACAGCCATGCATCCGACCTGCTGACCCGCATCCGCGTGGCCGACGCCAAAGGCGATGGCAACCGCGAGGCCCTGGAACAGCTGGTGTACTCCACCATCGGCACCCGTGTCGGGCAGGAAATCTCGATTTCCCAGCTCTCGGAGGATCTCAAGGCGCTCAATGCATTGCCCGGAGTCGACAGCGCCCGCTTCGAATTGGAGAAGCTCGCCGATGGCACCCGTCAGATCACCTTCATCCTGGCGCTCAAGCCCAATGTCGTCGACAAGCGGATCGACGGCAACACCCAGTACAGCAGCAAGCGGCTGCTGCTGATGACCAAGACCCGGGTCGGCCAGCCGCCGGAGGAGTCGCAGCTGGCGGCTGACCGCAAGGCGATCATCGAAAAATATGAGAAGGCCGGCTATTTCGGCACCGAGGTCACCACGGTGCTGGAGGATGCACCGGACGGCTCCGGGACCGTCGTGACCTTCCATGTCGCCGAACAGCCGCGCCACAAGCTCAAGGGCGTGGCCTTCTCCGGCAACACCGTCTTCACCGACAGCCAGATCGCCGAGGTGCTCATGACCCGCCGTCCCTGGTGGCGGTACATCTTCCGCTTCGGCAACTACTACAACGCGATGATGCATCCGGTGGACATCGAGCGCATCCGCACCCTCTATGCCACCCGCGGATACCTGGACTGCCAGGTGACCGAAGTCGAAACGCGCTGGGAAGACGATGAACGCGAATGGGTGACTGCCGTCTTCCATATCAGCGAAGGCCGTCAGTACGCCATGGGCGCACGGCGCTTCACCGGCAACCACTGCTTCACTGACGCCGAACTGGAAGCCAGAACCACCATCAAAGCCGGCGAAGTCTACAACGCCACCCAGGCCGCCAGCGACCTGGACGCCATGAAGGCCAAATACGAAGCGCTGGGCTATATCGACCTGCAGTTCCAGCCCGAATTGAAAACCGACCGGGAAAAGGGCGTCGTCGACATCGACTACGCCATCACCGAAGGCGACCCCAGCCGCATCGGCCGCATCACCATCTCCGGCAACGAGGACACCAAGGACCGGGTGATCCGCCGCGAACTGACCATCTATGAGGACGACCTGGCGGACATGCGCAAGATCCGCACCTCGCAGCGCCGCCTCGAAAACCTGAACTACTTCGAGAGCGTCACCATGGTCACCAAGCGCAGCGACAGCCCGACCACCCGTGACCTCGACATCATCGTCAAGGAAAAGCCGACTGGGAGCTTCTCCGTTGGCGCCGGCTTCTCCAGCGAGGACTCCGCAATCGGCTTCCTGGAATTGAGCGAGAGCAATTTCAGCCTCGGCAACCTCCTGCGGCTGGAAAAGCCCAAAGGCGATGGCCAGCACATGCGCGCCTATTTGGGCATCGGCTCCGACACCCAGGCCTTCAGCCTCCAGCTGACCGAGCCGTCATTCCTGGACAGCCAATTTTCCGTCACCGGCGAGCTCTTCCTCAACACCCGCTACGAAGACGACTACGACGAGCGCCATGCCGGCGGCGGCATGATGGTCTCCTGGCCGGTGGCCTTCCAGCTGCCGTTCTTTGACGACCATATCGAATACTGGGACATCGGCGTCGGGCTGCGGGCCGAGCAGATCCGCATCAGCGGCCTTGACGACGAGGAGAAATTCGATCCCAACGACGGCAGCGATCCGCAGGACTGGCCCTTCCGCCACGGCATGAACTACGCGCTGGAGGCCGATTCCGGCAGCCAGTTCACCAACCGGGTCATCCTGACCCTCACCCGCGACAGCCGGAACAGCACGCGCTTCCCCAACCGCGGATCGCGCTTCACCACTGACCTGGAGTACGTCACCCGCGCCTTGGGCAGCTACGCCGACTACATGAAATTCCATGCCGGATATGAGATCTTCCTGCCGGTCTACGAGGACATCTTCATGCGGCTGTCCGTCGACGGCTTCTCCAACCAGCACTTCAGCGGCGACGACATCAAGGTCTTCGACCGCTATTTCGCCGGCGGCTACGGCACCATCCGCGGCTTCAAGCGCCATGACGTAAGCCCGGTCAACCGCAACGAGAACTCCATCGGCGGCAATACCATGCTGGTTTCCACCATCGAGTTCATCAAGCCCATCAAGGACGTCATGTTCTTCAAGATCTTCTGCGACGCCGGCAATGTCTGGTGGGATGAATTCGACGCCGACCTCGGCGACTTCAACGCCGCCATCGGCCTGGGGATCCAGTTCAGGAAGATCCCGGTCCGGCTTGACTACGGCTATCCGATCATGACCCAGGGCGAGCACCTCGACGGCCGCAGCGGCCGGCTCCACTTCAGCATCGACTACTCCTTCTAGCGCTTTCCGGGCACGCACCTCCGGCGCGCCCCCTAAAAAAACTCATCCTGACGCAAGACCACCCAACTTCACGGATACGGGCGGGAATTTGCCCTCGCCGCACCCGGCACCGCCCTGGATTTTGACCATGCGCCAATTCAATTGGTACATCACCAAAAATCTGCTGGGGACCCTCGCATTGTCGATGGGAATCCTCGCCTTCGTGATGCTGTCGGTGCATTTCTTCCGTGCCTTCAGCCTGCTGGCAGGCGGGGTGTCCCCGTGGCTGCTGGGACGGATCCTGCTCTACTTGTTCCCCGACATCCTGCGGTATGTGCTGCCGTTGTCGCTGCTGGTATCAACCGTGCTGGTCTTCAGCCGGATGTCGGCGGACAATGAAATCACCGCGATGAAGGCCAGCGGCATCGGCCTTTGGCAGATCGTCGCCCCCGCGGTGGTGCTGGGCATTGCGCTGTGCGCCGTCAGCCTCTGGCTTGGGCTGTCCGTCTCCCCGGAATTGCGCTACCGCAGCGAGCAGCTGCGCTGGCAGGCGCTCTCCGCCACGCCGCTGGCGATGATCGACCCGGGGAGCATCACGAGGCTCTCCGCCAATTCCAGCATCAGGGTCGGGGCCAAGGACCGCAATGGCGTCCTGCATGACGTGCATTATCTGGAATTGGATCCCAAAACCGGCCATCTGCGGGACATCACCGCCGGATCCGGGCTGCTCCAAGTCGACAGCGAGAATGGCGAAATCAAGCTGATCCTCAATGACTTCACCTTCGCCACCACCAGCCTGGCGCCGGCGGGCGGCGAAGAACCGGTCGATGGCGGCAGCGGCTTTCTTTCCGCGCGATCCATCACCATCCCGATCCAGCACGCCGCGATGCAGGACCACAAGCCGCTGGTGCGCAAGAACAAGATGATGCCGGCCGCGATGCTGCTGGGCGACATCGCCCGGCTTAAGGCGCGCCATGAGCCGCTGACCAAAAGCTGGATGGAGCTCCATCACCGGCTGGCGCTGGCATTCTCGCCGCTCTCATTCATGCTGCTGGGGATCCCCTTCGGCATCCGCAACAAACGCAGCGGCAATTCCTCCGGATTGATCATCTGCATGGTGCTGGCCATGGTCTTCTACGGCTTCTCGCTGCTGTCCGGTTGCCTGGTCAACCACCCTTCCCTGCATCCGGAATTGATCATCTGGATCCCCAACCTGGCCTATCAGCTCGGGGGGCTGGCAATCCTGGCGAAGCTCAACCGCACCTGACGCCATCCCTGCTTTGCGGCCGGCACCGCCCCCATTGAAGATCCTCCTCCGCCTGAAAAAGGAACTCCATGCCATGATTCATCGACTTG
The DNA here is from genome assembly GCA_934661755.1 of uncultured Lentisphaeria bacterium. GTDB lineage: Bacteria > Verrucomicrobiota > Lentisphaeria > Oligosphaerales > Oligosphaeraceae > CAKUJM01. Next base: position 66,993 of record CAKUJM010000003.1, read on the forward strand.
CCTCCGCATTCCTGCTTGCGTTGATATTGCCGCTGGGGGCCTACACCTGGCAGGAAGGACCGTATGCGCTGGTGCTGGATTCCACCATCGACCAGCGCAGCGCCATGGTCGACCGCGAAAAATACCCCGACGCCAATGCCGTGGTGCTCGAATATGCGATGTCCACCCGCTACAAGGCCGATGGAACATACCTCCAGGTGGCCGACAGCGCCATCAAGATCCTCACCGAAAAGGGCGTCGAGGAGTTCCGGGTGGTTTCCAGCTGGTACAACCGCAGCTACTCCCGTGCCAAGATTCCGCTGGTGCAGCTGATCAAGCCGGACGGCACCCGCATCAACGTCGATCTGAAGCACAACACCAGCGAGATGTCGGAAAACAGCGACATGGCCGCCAATATCTACGACCCGCAGTCGCGGGTCATCAAGGTGACGGTTCCCGGCCTGGCGCCGGGCGACATCCTCCGCTGCATCTGCGTCGATGAGACCACCCGGCCGCGGATCCCCGACTCCTTCAGCGACCTCATCCTATTCGAGAACGAGAATCCGATCATCCACCTGGCGGTGACCATCAACGCCCCGGAGTCGCTGCCGCTCAACAGCATCGCGGTCAAGGACCGCCAGGGCGCCGGCCTGAAGCACGAAGTGCGCAGGCTGAACAACCGCATCGTGTACACCTGGGAGGCCGCCGACGTCCCCCAGTATTTCAGCGAACCGAAGATGCCGCCGGCGGCGGCATACCTGCAGCGGCTGCTGGTGAGCACCTTCAAGGACTGGCAGGAGGTGTCGCGCTGGTATTGGAGGCTGTGCGAGCCCCATCTGAAAACCACCGCGGCCATCGAGCAGGAGGTGCGGCGCCTGACGCAATCCTGCCGTGACGACCGCGAGAAAACCGTGGCGATCTTCAATTTCGTCTCCCAGAAGATCCGTTACATGGGGGTGATCGCCGAGGACACCGCCCCGGGCTATGAGCCCCATGATGTCGCCAAGACCTTCGACGACCGTGCCGGAGTATGCCGGGACAAGGCGGCGCTGCTGGTCGCAATGCTGCGCTGCGCCGGCCTGGAGAGTTTCCCGGTGCTGATCCATACCTCCGCCAAGCGCGATCCGGAAGTGCCGATGCCGTATTTCAACCATGCCATCACCGCCGTGCGCGACCGCGAAAGCGGCGCCATCACCCTGATGGACCCGACCAACGAGACCACCCGCGACCTGCTGCCGTCATATCTGTCCGACCGCAGCTATCTGCTGGCAACCCCGGAAGGCGACCCCCTGCGCACCAGCCCCGTCCAGCCCGCAGGGAACAACCTGGTGGAAATACGCACCAGCGGCGAACTTTCCGGCGACGGGAAGCTCTCCATCATGTCGGAGCTGGTGTTCAATGGCATCAACGACAACGCCTACCGCATGCTGATGCTGAACACCCCGCCTGCCGACCGCCGGCAGTTCTTTGAAAAGCTGCTCCGGCAGCGCCTGCCCGGTTGCCGCATCAACAGCATCGCCCTTGCCCCGGCGGATCTTCAGGACATGTCGCGGCCATTCAGCGTGGTATTGACCGCCGAGGCGCCGGAGTACCTCAATGACGGCGGCGGCGACGGAAATTACGCGACCATGCGCATTCCCCGCCTGGCCGGGCTCTTCGGGATGATCAACTTCATCTTCCGCGATGCGACCCTGGCCCGGCGGCGCTTCCCGTACGACACCGGCTTCACCTGCGGAACCCGGGAGGAAATCACCCTGCGGCTGCCGGACACTCTGGTGCCCGCCGCCATTCCGCAATACCGGAGCCATGACGACGAGCTCATGCTATGGCAGCGCCGCATTGGCATCACCTCCGGCGCGCTGTTTTTCGCCTCCGCCTACTCCAGCCGGCAGGTCCAATATGCTCCGGAGCAATACGGCCGGGTGAAGGAGGCCCTCCGCGATTTCGAGGCGGCCGACCGCAAGCAGGTGGTTTTCCGGAAGATCGCCCCGCCGGCGGCCAAGTCCGGCGACGACGGCGGGGATGGCGATCCGGAGACGCCGGATGCCGTCATCCGCAACCACCAGGTCACAATCGAACTCAAGGACGACCACAATTGGGAATACGAGGAGCTGGCCCGCATCCAGGTGATGAGCTACAACGGTGTCAAGGAAAACTCCGACATGTTCTGGGAATACAATCCGCTATGGGATGAGATCGAAATCCTCGAGGCCAGGGTGATCAACGACGGCGACGTCCGCGAGCTCCCCGCCGGGATGATCCACCGGCTGGACGCCGACTGGGCGGCCGCCGCGCCGCGCTACCCCGCCGGGAAAATCCTCGTCGTCAATTTCCCCGGCGTGCAGCCCGGCAGCGTAATCGAATACCGTCTGCGCCGCACCATGCGCAACCGGCCGTTCTTCGCCTTCGAGGGCGTATTGCGCTCGATCTACCCCGCCGACCATATCAGCTATGCGCTGATGCTTCCGGGAAGCATGAAGGACGCCAGGCCGGATTTCCACCCCGGAGGAATGCTCGGCCTGGTCCCGAAGAAGGACCGTCCGGCAGTCAATGCCTCGCGGGAGCGCCTGGATGACGGGCGGATGCTCTACCGGTGGGAAATCGCCAACGCCCGGCGCATCCGCGTCGAAGACGCCATGGCGCCGCTGAACACCTTCGCGCCCGCCATCGCCTTCTCCCGCGGCAATTGGCGGGACTACGCGGCGCAGATCCGTGATGCGGTCGCGCCGCTGCTGGCGGCGGATCCCGCCATCGCCAGCCAGGCGGTGGCGCTGACAGCCAATGCCGCCGACGAGGAGGAAAAGCTGGTCCGGATCCGCGATTTCATCGAGCAGAACATCCGCCGCAGCGCACCGGATTTCTGCGAATTGCCGCTTGGCGCCCTGACCGCGCCGGCGACCACCCTGCGGGACGGCTACGGCAACAGCGCAGATGTCGCGCTGCTCTATTGCGCCATCCTCCGCGCCGCCGGATTCGACAGGACCGAACTCTATCTGGCCAGCGCCCTGGAGTCGCCGGAAATGCAGGAACTGGCAGCCAAATACCCGACGATGCGGCTCTTCAGCAAATGGCTGGTGCGGGTGCAGACCGCATCCGGGAACACCGTGTGGCTCAATGACCAAAGCCAGTACGGGCAGTTCGGAACCTGCAAATACGACCATGCGCTGCTGCTGCGGCTGAAAAACGGCGACCTGGAGACCCTCAGGCTACCGCCGGAATTGTCCAACTTCACAAGGGAAAAACAGGAGATCCGCCTGGACGACGACGGCAATGCCACTGTCACCGTCACCACCTATGTCCAGGGCTCGCAATTCGGCGAACTCAAGCGGCGCTATGCCCAGATGACCGCCGAGCAGCGCCGGCGCCATTACCAGAAGCTGGTTGCCGACTACTCCCAGAATGCCCGGCCGGTCACCGAGGACCTCCGGACCGACTTCATCCGCTACCCCGGCGAGATCTCCTACACCATCCAGGTCGATCATTTCGCCCAGGCTGACGGGCAGTTCTGCTATTTTACGATGAACAACCCTGCGGCGACGGCATTGGGCGACGCCCGCGCCCAGAAACGCGAAAATCCGCTCTACTGGAGCGCCTTCCGCCAAAGCGAACGCGAAATCGCCATCACCATGCCGCCGTCATACCGCCAGCCGCTGCTGATGCCCCGGAAATTCAGCTGGCGCTTTCCCGGCGGCGGCACCATCGACTTCCGATGCCGCCCTGCCGGCAAGACCGCCGCCGGCGCGGCCGAATATCTCTTCACCACCCGAAGCAACCTGATCCCTGCAATCATCCTGCCTCCGCAATATCCGTCCCTGCAGGAGGCCCACAAGACGCTTCAGCATCCATCGATGAACTCCGTCCTGCTCGGCCGCTGACGCCCATCTCCGCGGACCGGGGGAGGAGGATGAGGGCCTGTCCCGCCATCCGCCGCCGCCGCCCGCCCGCCTGTGCATTTACGCCATGCCCATTCTTGACCATTCCAGCTACCGGGCGCCATTCCTGCTCGGCGGCGCCCATCTGCAGACCATCTACCCCAGCTATTTCACCAAACCGGACGCCGTCGACTACCAGCGGGAAAAAATGGCCACCCCCGACGACGACTACCTTTATCTGGACTGGGCGCTTGCCAACGCCCCCCGGCGTTCGACGAAGCTGGTGATCGTCTGCCATGGCCTGTGCGGCGGCACCATGAGGCACTATGTCACCAGCACCGTCCGGGCCTTCCGCGAAAACGGCACCGACTGCCTGGCATGGAACTACCGCGGCACCGGGCGGGTGGACAACGCCACCCCGCTGGCCACCACCAGCGACTCCACCAACGAGGTCTCATGGGTGGTTGAAAACGCCATTGCCAAAGGATACCAGTCAATCTACCTGGTCGGGTATTCCATGGGCGCCAACCTGGTGATGCTGTATCTCGGACGCGAGGTCAGGAAGCTTCCGCCGCAGATCCGCGGCGGCGTCGGCATTTGCGGCACCATCGACATCCCGGTATGCACCGCCCATATCGAGACCGAGCTGTTCGGGATCTACCAGAGGCATTTCGTCAAGGACCTGTGCAACCATATCCGGCAAAAACATGAGAGGCTGCCGCAATTCTCCATCGACGGCATCGATGACATCCACACCTTCAACGACTTCGACAACCGCTTCACCGCGCCGATCATGGGATACCGCGACGCCCAGGACTACTATGTCAAGGCCAGCGCCTGCCGCTGGCTGGACGCCATCGACCGCCCGGCGCTGCTGATCCAGCCGAAGAACGACCCGTTCCTGGACGGCCAGTGCTATCCGCTGGAGGCCGCGCGGAGAAACCCCAACCTCTTCCTGGAAATGCCGGCAAGCGGCGGACATTGCGGATTCATCACCCGCGGCCATCGCCTCTGGTGGCCAGCCTGGCGCAGCCGGCAGTTCTTCGACCAGATGACGCAATGACGGAGGAAGGCGGAAGCCAGCGGTGCACTGCGGCCCTCAGCCATTGTCTTCACCCACCCCAAGCCGAGGAGAAAAAGCCATGGACTTCACCGAACTGACAAAAAAACGCTATTCCGTCCGAAAATTTACCCCCCAGCCGCTCACATCCGCAGAAATTGAGGCTATATTGGAAGTGGCCGCAGATGCGCCGACGGCCTGCAACAATCAGCCTCAGCGCATCTACGTGGCCAAATCGCCGGAGGCGCGTGCCGCAGTGGCCAGAAGCACCTCATGCCACTTCAATGCGCCGGTGCTCTTCGTCGTGTGCTACGACGAGGATGTCTGCTGGCACCGCCAGTTCGATGGACAGTCATATGGCGCAGTCGATGCCACCATCGCCATGACCCAGATGATGCTCAAGGCCACCGAACTTGGTCTGGGATCCACCTTCGTTGGATGGTTCGATCCCCAAATCCTGCGCGATGCCCTGAAACTGCCGGCCAACCTCATTCCGGTTGGAATCCTCCCGGTCGGCCATCCCTCCCCGGACGGAGGGCCGGCCCCCGCCCATGACACCCGCCGTGGAATCGCGGCGATTACCACTGAATTATAGAGGAGAGTAAATCAATGGCAATCATTACCATCGCACGTGAACTGGGAAGCTGGAAGAACGACACTGCACTCAAGCTGACCGACTCCCTCGGCGGGATGCTGCTGGACAAGGAGAAGGTCGAGTCGCAGTTGCTGGCAAAGGGCCTCACCGACCAGGTCATCCAGCGCTATGACGAGCGCAAGCCCGGATTCTTCTCCTCCTTCTCGTCGGATCAGGACCTCTATCTGATCTACCTCAAGACCATGATGCTGGAAACCGCCACCGCCAATCCGGTCTGCCTGATTGTCGGACGCTGCGGAAACATCATCCTGCGCCGACTCCCCAACTGCCTGCGCGTCCGGCTCATCGCCCCCGAAAAGGTCCGCATGCGCAATATCATGGAAAAATACCAGTGCCCGGAAAACGTCGCCCTCAAAATGATGAAGGCCAGCGACAGCAACCGCGCGGGATTCTGCCAGTTCCACTTCAATGCCAAATGGAGCAGCCCGGTCAACTACGACCTCACCATAAATACCGAAAACCTTGATTCCGATGGCATTGTCGAGACCATCCGCAATGCGGTCAAGCTCCAGATCACTCCCAAGCGCGAGCGCGCCGGCGCGGAGATGCTGAAGAATCTGCTTCTGGCGCAGCGCGTAGTCAGCCATATCATCATCGACCGCAAGCTCTCGCTGGCATTCCTCGAAGCCACCGCCACCTCCGACGGGCATATCACCCTGCTGGGGGCCACTTCCTCCCCCGCCGCCGCCGGCCTGGCCGCCGACGCCGCCGCGGAAGTCGAAGGCGTCACCAAGGTGATCAATAAAATCCAAGTCGCCGTCGAACTGGCGCACGTGCACATGTAACCCCGAAGACTGCAGCTGACGGCGCCTGTGGTGGCTGTACGGCGGTCACAAAAGGCCGCCCCCCCCCTCCCGGGCGCCGTCAGCTGTCATCCCCCCCACCCCTGGACGCCTCGCCCAAAATGGATTTTCTAGGTCTCAACGGCAAGCACATCATCCTCACGGGCATCGCCAACCGCCGGAGCATCGCGGCGTCGGTGGCGAAAATCCTGGCCGAGGCCGGCGCCGACGTGCTTTATGTATTCAAGGACGCCGCCTTGCGTGACAAGAACCGCGCGCTCATTGGCGAGCAAGCCAGCTGTGCCATTTGCGATGTCGCCCGGGAGGAAGACCTTCCGGAACTGGCCAAGGCCGTGGACGCATGGTCGCCGAAGGTCGATGGACTGGTGCATTCAATCGCCTTCGCCAACTATTCCGAGGGCATCAAGCCATTCCATGACACCCTGAAGGGCGATTTTCTGCAGGCCATGGACATATCCTGCTTTTCGCTGATCAGCCTCTGCCACCATTTGAAGGAGCGCTTCAGCGCCCAGGCGTCGATTGTCACCATGTCGATTTCCAGCACCCGGATGGCCTCCGCCAGCTATGGATACATGGGGCCGGTGAAGGCCGCCCTGGATTCCAGCGTCGTCTTCCTGGCCAAGTCGCTCACATCGGAGATCTCGCCATTTCTGCGCGTCAATGCCGTCGGGGCCAGCCCATTGAAGACCAGCGCATCCGCCGGCATCCCCGGCTATGTCGACGCCTACCTCTATGCGGAGAAGGCGACTTTGCGCCATGAGGCGCTCCAGACCCAGGAGGCGGCCAATATCGTGGCATTTCTGCTCAGCGGGCGTTCCAGCGGCATCAACGCCCAGACCATCATTGCGGACGCCGGCATGAGCTGCAACTATTTTGACGACGAGCTGGTGCACCCCGGGCGCAACGGCTAGACGGTGATGACACTGCCGTTTTTTTCCGCCATCCGAAGATATCTCAAGTGGGCAGTGCTGGCCGCCGCCGTGCTGTTCGTGCTTATTGAAAGCTGGCTCTGCCTGGTTGGCTGGCCGCGCTTCACCCGCAGAATCCTCGCCCGCCATTTGGCGCCGGCGGGCGGCAGTTGCCAGATCGGCTGGATGCGCGGGACGCTGCTTTTCGGCATCGAGCTGGAGAATCTGGCCATCCATGCCCCTTCAGACGCCGGCCAGATCAACGCCGTCATCCCGTCGCTGGCCGTCGGCTTCAACCGCCTGGCGCTTCTGCGTGGAAAAATCATCCCCGGCCATGTCAGCGCCCACCGCATCAGCGCCTCCATACTGGCCGGCCAATTCATCACCGCCTCCGGCGGCAAGCCCCGGCTTCACTGCAATGATGGCGAATTGAATCTGGCGTTGTCCGCCAACCGCACCATGAAGGGGCGCGCCAGCTTCAAATTCCACGGCGCCACCATCGGCGGTGAAATCGACCTGGCCAACTACCAGGGGCCGCGGCGGCTTCTGCGGGCTTTGGCGCACCACTTTGCCTCGACTTCATTTCAGAACGCCCCCGACTCGCTGTCACTCCAATGGCTGAACCGCGAGCTGGAGAAAATCACCCTCGGGAACTCCGACGCCCACATCCGCTTCGAGCTCACCGGCGACCTGGCGTCTTCCGGCTCGCTGCAGCTGTACGGCTGGCTGGATCTGACCAGTACCATCATCCATGGAGTGGTGGTGCCCAAATTGCGCGGCGAATTCAATCTCAGGGAACACCGGCTCGAAATACGCCAGCAGCTGCTGCTTTCCATGCAGGAGACCATCAACGCCGAGGCGGTGATCGATTTGACGGAAGGGACCGTCATGGGAAACGCCAATGGCGCGATCATGCCTGCCAGCCTTTTGTCGCTGACCGCCATGCCGCCGTCGCTGCTGCCCTCCGAAATCGTATTCGCCGACCCGGTCAACTTCAGTGCGACCCTTCCCAAGTCGTCTCTGACATCACCGCAGTCGTGGCGGCCGGAAGTCGATTTCACCTTCAATCAGGTGGCGCTGCATCGCATTTCATTCCACGACGGCAGCGGCGTCATCGCCTATGACAACGGCAAAATCCACCTCCGGCAGCTGAAGGCCGCCCTCGACTACCGCAATCGCGAAATCATCCGCATCAGCGCATCATACGACTGCCGCCGCCATACCATCAGCGGCGCCATCCAGGGGCGTTGCAACATCCGCCGCCTTATCGGAAAATACTACAGCCTCCGCCATAGCGTGCTTCCCGCCGAGGACCGCTATGAGAATTTCACCGCCGTGATCGACGAGTCGCCCATCGGCGACTGGCGGCAAATCCGGGCCGATGCGGAAATAACCCGCCGTCGGCTCGAATACGGCGTCATCCGGCTGCAGGATCTGCGCTCCACCATCCGCCTGCGCGACGGGCAGGTCGTCATTCCGGAAATATCCGCCGGCATTGCCGGCAGCCGCCACTGCCGCTTCAGCATGTCCACCGGATTCCCGCTCAAGTCGCTGCTGTCATCGACGCCGGTCCTCACCTTGCCGATGCAATTGCGCGTGGATGGCGAGGGGCTCTCGCCACTCCCCGGCCTGACGCCGGTGCTGGAGGCCGCCGCCACCGTCAAGGTCGATTTCGACCAGTCAACGCTGTCAATCACCAATGGCAGCGGCCGGACCGCCGCCACGCCGCTGGGGATGATATTGCGGCAGCTGCTCCATTCCGGCGATCCGGCCCTGGACGAGTTCCTCGCCTGGACCCGCGGGTGGACCATGGCGCCATTCACCTTCGCGATGCCTCCATGGGAATGGGACGGCGCCTCTGAATGGGCAATCAATGGCGACCTCGCCTTCGATGACTGGGAATTCATGACCGTGCCGCTGGACTACGGGAGCGCCAAGATCGCAGTATCCGCCAATGATCTGCAATTCACCGAAATCGACGGCCGGCTCGCCGGACAGGAAAAGCCCTTCTCCATCGAACGGATTGCTGTGGATTTCCAGCCTGTCGCGGTAAAAATCGACAACATCAGATACCAGGGGCCGCCCGAGGCCGTCGAGCCCTTTGTCCATGATGCCGGGGCACGGGACATCTACCGCCGGATCTGGCATGACGTCACCTGGCTGGGCACGGGCGCACCGCAATTCTTCATCCGGTCGCTGCAATACCACGACCTGCCCGGAGGCCGCTGGAGCTTCACCCTTGACGGCAATTTCCATGCGCTTGACGCCTGCTACCGTGAGCTGCATCTGCCGCAAAGCAGCTGCGACATCCGCCTGGACCTCCCCGGCAACGATGGACTGCGGCTGGAGAACATCCGCGTTGCGGCCGCCAATGCCGCCAATGCGCTCACCGCACGGGCGAACATCCGCTTCGACCGCGGCATCTCCGGCAAGTTCGAGGCCGATTTCCGCGACAGCGGCCTGGATCTGCTGGAGATCCTGCGCAACGCCATCCCGCCAATCGCCCCGGCGCTTAGCGGTTTCACCCTGGATCAATCCGGGCAATTCCAATGCCATGGCTCATTCGACACCTCGTTGAACACCTTCAATGTCGATGGGACCATGGTCACTGCGCAGATTCAATACCGGAATCTCAGCCTGAATGACGTCGATTGCAGCCTTGGCTATGGCGGCGACCGGCTTTCATGGAATCTGCACAACGCCCGCCTTCGCGGGGGCAGGCTATTCTCCTCCGGGGAATTCAACCTCAACAGCAAGAATGGCAAATGCGTCATCGACGCCCAGGCCATCCCCTTGGCGGAGCTGGCCAAGCTGGCCGCCCTCGCCTACAGCAACAATGGCGGCGAAGCGCCATCCCCCGATGCATCAAATTACCAGGGCGCAGTCAGCATCAATGCCAGCACCGACTTCTTCATTGGCTGGGCAAACCAGCCATTTCTCCTCGACGGCTATGGCCACCTCGAATTGCGCAATGCCGATCTTTGGCGGATTCCGCTGCTCACCACTCTCGGGAAGCTGCTCTCCGCGGGCTCCTTCAATTTCTTTTCCTCCGATGCAATCGCCAAGCTGGGAAGCATCTCCAAGCTGAATGCCGACATGGAGTTCCGGGGGCGGCGCATCGATGTCTCACAGCTGATGACCAACGGCACGGTCATCGCGCTGCTGGGTTCCGGCAGACTCGACCTGACCACCCGGGAAGTCGATTTCGTGGTCAGCAGCGAACTGCTTAGCGCGGTCCGGTTCATCTCGTGGCCGCTGCGGCCTCTGGCCTGGGCCTTCGAGGCACGCCTCGTCGGGACAATTCCCGAGATCTCCTGGAAATTGCAGTCAACTATACGTAAATATTTCAGCACCAAGGCACTGGATTAGCGTATCCAGAGCGCTGCTATTTCAATGACAGCTCGGCCAGTATGGCCTTGGCGGCATCGCATGGATTCGCAGCGGCGGTGATGGGGCGTCCGACCACAATATACGACGCTCCGGATTGAGCCGCCAGACGCGGCGTCATCACGCGCTTCTGATCCCCCAGCGCCGTGCCGGACGGCCGGATCCCCGGCACCACCGTGACGAAATCGCCGCCGCAGGCACGATGGATCGCCTCCAGCTCCAGCGGCGAACACACCACCCCGCCCAGCCCGGCATCGCGGGTCAGCCTGGCCAGCCGCACCACCTGCTCCTCCGGGGTCGCATTGACGCCGATGGCAGCCAGGCTGGAGGCATCCATGCTGGTAAGCACCGTCACCGCAATCACCAGCTTGCCGGTGTCATTGGCGGCTTCGGCTGCGGCCTTGAGCATCTCCGGACCGCCGGAAGCATGGACATTGATGATATCCGCGCCGATGGCGGCCGCGGCGCGCACCGCGCCCGCCACCGTGTTCGGGATATCATGGTACTTCATGTCCAGAAACACCTTCTTTCCCCGGGCCTTGAGCTCGTGGATGACCGCCGGGCCGCAAAGCGTGAAAAGCTGCTTGCCGACCTTGTACCACTCGACGGCGTCTCCGGCCGCATCAACCAGTTGCAATGCGGCATTAATCTGCGGAAAATCCAAGGCGACAATCAGTTTGGCATTCATGGACATGGGAGGAGCGTATGCTTATTTTTGCATGGAAGGGGACCGGGACGTCTTTTCTTGTGCCGCCCCGGCACAACCAAATGCGGATCAGTTATTAAGGCTATGGATTGGCGCGGGGATGTGCCCGCCGAAGCTGATGAAGCGCGCGGACTTGCCGGGATTCGGCACCGGCACCACCGTCCCGCCTCCGAAGAGTCCGCCGAACTCCACGCGGTCGCCGGCCTTCTTTCCCGGCACCGGAATGAATCGCACTGCGGTGGTCTTCTTGTTGATCATGCCGATTGCCATCTCATCGGCAATCATCGCCGACAGGGTCTCGGCGGGCGTGTCCCCGGGAACTGCAATCATGTCCAGCCCCACCGAGCAGACACAGGTCATGGCCTCCAATTTCTCCATCGACAGCGCGCCTTCGGCGGCGGCCTTGGCCAGCGCGGCGTCCTCGCAGACCGGAATGAACGCCCCGGACAGTCCGCCGACCGACTGCGAGGCAAAGGCGCCGCCCTTCTTCACCGCGTCATTGAGCATGGCGATGCAGGCCGTGGATCCCGGAGCGCCAATGGCGTCCATCCCCAGAATCTCCAGGATCTCGCCGATGGAGTCGCCGACCTTCGGGGTCGGCGCCAATGAGAGGTCGACAATCCCGAAGGGGATCTTTAGACGCTCGGCCACCTCACGCCCGATGAGTTCGCCGCAACGGGTGACCCGGCAGGAGGTCTCCTTGATGACTTCCGCCAAATCATGCAGCCCGAGATTGCCGGCGCCATCGGATTGGATCCGGCGGCGCAAGGCGCTGCATACCACGCCGGGGCCGGATACGCCGACATTGATGACCGCCTCCGGCTCGCCATGGCCATGATAAGCACCGGCCATGAAGGGGATGTCCTCCGGCTGATTGGCGAAGATCACCAGCTTGGCACAGGCAAAACCGTCCTGGTCGGCGCTCTCCCGGGCGAGAACCTTCAGGATCTGCCCAAGACGGCGTATCGCCGCCATGTTGATGCCAGTGCGGCTGCTGGCGACATTGATGGATGCACATACCCGGTCGGTGCCCAGCAACGCCTCCGGCAATGACTCAATCAATTCGTCATCCGCCACGCTGGCGCCCTTTTGCACCTGGGCGGAATAGCCGCCGACAAAATCGACGCCGGTGCTCTTCGCCGCAGTGTCCAGCGCCTTGATCAGTGCCAGCAACCCGGGACGTCCAAGACCTGCGGCCACATCGGCGGCCGGCGACACCGCCAGACGCTTGTTCACTACCGGAATGCCGTATTTGACGCCAATGGCATCGCAAGTCTCCACCAGCGAGCCGGCATAACGCTCGATCTTGCCGATCACCTTGCGGGCCATCGCCCCAGCATCGGTGTCACGGCAATCCATGAGGTTGATGCCAAGCGTTACGGTGCGGACATCAAGATTCTCCTTCTGGATCATCTCGACGGTGTTGATGATTTGCTCAGTGCGAAACATGACGGTATGTGGGTGGGGTATGTGTATGTGTGGGGATCTATGACGGGCGACGAATCCTCTCCGTTGAACTCTGTTGGACTCCGCTTACCAGCCGAGGTTGCGCGGCCAGAATTCGTCGCGCATCTGGGCGATATGGGGGACGATGGCGTCCGGGCGTTTCCCATTCGGCATCTCCGGCACCGGCCGCCCGTTGAGAACCAGCATGGACCGCAGGCCGTTGTTCCACGCGAAGGAGATGTCCGTGGCGATCATATCGCCGATCATCACCATTTCCTCCGGTTCGACATTGAAGCGTCTGCGGATCACGTCGACAAACCACCGGTGGGGTTTTCCGGCAATTCCCCGCACAATCGTCCCCGGCCGGGCCGCGCACAGCGCCGTGCAGAGCATGCCGGCCTCCGGCAATCCCGGCGGGCAGACCATGTCGTAATGGGTGGCATACAGCGGCACGCCCTTTTCGACCAGCGCGGTCGCCTCGGTGAAATCCTGGTAGGTCATTGTGCGGGGGAAGCCGACCAGCACCGCCTTGGCACGTTCGCAGGTATGCTGGAAGCCCTGCCCCTCCATCCATTGCCGCAGCTTGTCGGTACCGAGGATGTAAATCTGCGGCCCGACGCCGAGCGCACGCAGCATCTGCACCGCGGCCTGGCAGCTTACCAGCATGTTGTGCGGCTCAACCGGGAAGCCGATGCGGCGGAGCTTTTCGCAGTAGTCCGGCGGCGCGATCGAGTCATTGTTGGTGACAAAGCAGTACTGGAGGTCGGCGGAGGCGGCGATTTGCCGAATGAGATCGACTGCCCCGGGGTATGGCGCGCCATCCAGATACAGCGTGCCATCCAGGTCGAAAAGCAGCAGCTTGGCTCTGGCCATGGCTGTCACTCCGGAATGACGGGCGTCAGATGCCAGATTTCGTCGGAGTACTCCTTGATGGTGCGGTCCGAGGAGAATTTTCCGGATCGGGCGATATTGAGAAGCGACATGCGCCCCCATGCCAGCGGGGCGGCAAAAAGCTGATTCACCCGCTCCTGGGCGGTCAGGTAGCTGCGCAAATCGGCCAGCAGCATGTAATGATCGCCAAAATCCAGCAGCGACTGCACGATCGGGTAGAAGGCTCCGGGTTCAAGCGGACTGAAATGGTTGTCGCTGATGGCCTCGATTGCGCCGCGTATCTCCGGATCGGAGTGGTAGATGTCCCAGGGCGAATAGGCGTTGCGCCGCTGGGCGACTTCTTCGGCGGTCATCCCGAAGATGAAGATGTTCTCCGGACCGACCTCGCGTTCCATTTCGACGTTGGCGCCATCGAGGGTACCGATGGTGAGCGCGCCATTGAGCATGAGCTTCATGCAGCCGGTGCCGGAGGCCTCCATGCCGGCCAGCGAGATCTGCTCCGAAAGATCGGCGGCGGGGATGATGATCTCGGCCAGTGATACCCGGTAGTCGGGCAGGAAGACCACCTTGAGGCGATCGCATACGCCGGCAGTCTCGCTGATGGTCTTGGCCACGCCATGGATCAGCCGGATGATGAGCTTGGCCATTGCATAGCCCGGCGCCGCCTTGGCGGCGAAGATGAAGGTCCGCTTCGGATAGGGCAGTTTCGGATTCTTGAGCATCCGCTGATAGATGATGATGATGTAAAGCACCAGCATGAGCTGGCGCTTGTATTCATGAAGGCGCTTGACCTGGACGTCAAACAGCGACTCCGGGTCAACTGCGACCTCCAGGGTCTTGCGGATGTACTGGGCCAGATGGCGCTTGGCGTCCTTCTTGACGTCCAGCAGCTGCCGGATGAAGGCGTCGTCATTGACGTAATTCTCCAGCTTCCGCAACTGGGACAGGTCGGTGATCCAGCCATCGCCGATCTTTCCGGTGATCAGCTTCGAAAGCGCGGGATTGGAGAGTAGCAGCCAGCGGCGCTGGGTGATGCCATTGGTCATGTTGGTGAATTTCTCCGGCCACATCTGGGCAAAATCCTTGAAGATCACCGTCTTGAGGATCTCCGAATGGATCTGGGCCACGCCATTGACATGCGAGGAGCCGATGACCGCCAGGTTGGCCATGCGCAATTTGCGCTCCGAGCCCTCCTCGATCACGCTCATCCGGCGCAATTTGTCGATGTCGCCGGGATAACGGCGGGAGACGTCGTTGAGGAAATTGCCGTTGATCTCGAAGACGATCTGCAAATGGCGCGGCAGCAGCCGCTGGAAAAGCCGTTCCGGCCACTTCTCCAGCGCCTCGGGCAGCACCGTATGGTTGGTGTAGTTGGTGCATTTGCGGGTGATCTCCCACGCCTCGTCCCACTCGAAGCCATGTTCGTCCACCAGGATGCGCATCAGTTCCGGGATCACCAGGGTCGGGTGGGTGTCGTTGAGCTGGATGGCCGCCTTTTCCGGCAGGGAATGCAGGTCGCCCACCTCGAGGAGATGCCGGCGGACGATGTCATGCAGCGTGCAGGCCACGAAGAAGTACTGCTGCCGCAGCCGCAGCTCCTTGCCCTGTTCGATGTTGTCGTTGGGGTAGAGCACCTTGGTCAGATTCTCCGCCAGGACCTTGCTGGCCACCGCCTGCGCATACTCGCCCTGGTTGAAGTTCTCGAAGTCGAAGTCGTTGCAGGCCTTGGCCGACCACAGCCGCAGGTTGTTGACCGTCCGGCCATCGTAGCCGACCACCGGCAGGTCGTACGGCATGCCGGTGATGCGTTCGGTCGGGAACCACTTCCAGACCAGCTTGCCATTGACCTCCAGCTGCCGGGCCTCGCCGCCAAAGCAGACGGTATGGGCGCGATCCGGGCGCTTGACTTCCCAGGGATAGCCGTCATGCTTCCAGTCATCCGGCTCCTCCACCTGGGCGCCATTGACGATCTGCTGCCGGAAGATGCCGTAGTCATAGCGCAGGCCATAGCCGACGCATGGCAGATGCATGGTCGCCAGCGAGTCCAGGAAGCACGCCGCCAGGCGTCCCAGACCGCCATTGCCCAGTCCGGGATCGCGCTCGTGCTCCTGCAGTTCCGGCCAGTCGACCCGGCTTTTCCTCAATGCCTCGTCGCAGGTGTCGAAGTGCTTCATGTTCATGGCGTTGTTGCCCAGCAGCCGCCCGATGAGAAATTCCAGCGAGAGGTAATAGGCGCGGCGCACGCCATGGATGGTATAGGTGTCCTGGGTCTTCATCCAGCTGTCCACCAGCTGGTCGCGCAAGGCCATGGAGAAGGCGTAATACCAGTCGCGGTCGCTTTCCTTGAGCTTGCTTACGGTGATGGTGTGGCGCAGATGCCAATCCAGCCCGGCGCGCAGCAATTCCGGCGTGCATCGGGATGAGAAGGGCATCATTGCGGTGGTCTCCGATGATTCAGTCCTGTCAGTCATGGCTAGTGGCATACCCTCGTGTTACACTCGTGCGGCCTCGGCGAAGATCTCCTCGAGATGCTTTTCGCCGATTGCGCTTTCGGCATAGACCTTGCAGATGTTCTCGGTTCCGGACGGCCGCATCGCAAACCAGCCGTGTTCGGCAATCACCTTGATTCCGCCGATGGCGGCGCCGTTGCCGGGAGCGCAGGTGTATGCGGACTGGATCGGCTCGCCGGCCAGCTCCCTGATCGGCAGGTTCTCCGCGGTAAGCGACGCGATATGCGCCTTTTCCTCCGCAGTGCCGGGGTTGTCATGGCGCGCATACCAGGTGCGCCCGAAATCCTCCGCCAGCCGCAGGTAGTGTTCGCCGGGGTCCCTGCCGGTGGCCGCGGTGATTTCGCAGGCCAGAAGCGACATGACGATCCCGTCCTTGTCCGTGGTCCAGACCGTGCCGTCCTTGCGCAG
Source organism: uncultured Lentisphaeria bacterium (assembly GCA_934661755.1). Taxonomy (GTDB): domain Bacteria; phylum Verrucomicrobiota; class Lentisphaeria; order Oligosphaerales; family Oligosphaeraceae; genus CAKUJM01. The sequence goes on from CAKUJM010000003.1 coordinate 83,618, forward strand.
GAATGACGCGCCCGCGCTTTCCTCGCCGCCGAAGCCAATCCGGGCCTCGACCAGCCCCGGCACAAACCACTTGAATCCGACCGGCACCTCGATGAGCTGCCGCCCCAGCCGCGCCACCACCTTGTCAATCAGCGATGACGAGACGCAGGTCTTGCCGACCGCCAGCCCCTCCGGCCAGCCCTTGCGGCTGCGGTAGAGGTAGTCGATGGCCACCGCCAGAAAATGGTTCGGGTTCATCAGCCCGACTGACGGCGCCACAATGCCATGGCGGTCGAAATCGGGGTCGTTGCCGAAGGCGATGTCGAAATCGTCCTTGAGCTTGACCAGCCCCGCCATTGCGTATGGCGATGAGCAGTCCATCCGGACCTTGCCATCGTGATCGACATGCATGAAGCGGAAGTCCGGTTCATAGGCGCCGTGCATCAATGTCAGGTCCAGGCCATATTTTTCCGCGATCGGCAACCAGAAGCCCAGCCCCGCGCCGCCCAGGGCGTCGGCTCCGATGCGGATGCCGGTGTTCCGGATGGCCTCGAAATCGATGATGCTCTCCAGGTCGTCGACATATTCGGCCACATAGTCGTGCTCATGGATGCAGCCGCTGCCCAGCGCCTTGGACAATGGCAGACGCCGGACCTCGCGGTTGCCGTCCGCCATCAGCCGGTTGGCCTCGTCGGCAATCCATTTGGTGGCGGCGGTGTCGGCCGGCCCGCCGTTGGTCGGGTCGTATTTGAAGCCGCCATCGGCGGGCGGATTGTGCGACGGGGTGATGACAATGCCGTCTGCCAGCGCCGACTTGCGGTTGCGGTTGTATCCGAGGATGGCATGGGAAACCACCGGAGTGGGGGTGTAGCCGTTGTCCCTGGCCGCCATCACGGTCACGCCATTTGCCGCCAGGACCTCCAAGGCGGTGCGGTGCGCCGGTTCGGAAAGCGCATGGGTGTCCCTCCCGATGAACAGCGGCCCCGCCACCCCCTGGAGCTGGCGGTAGTTGCAAATCGCCTGGGTGATGGCCAGGATATGCGCCTCATTGAACGACAGCTTCAGGGAGGATCCGCGATGTCCCGAGGTGCCGAACGCCACCCGCTGCGAGGGCTCGGAGGGATCCGGCTTTCCGGTATAATAGTCGGAAATCAACTTGGGGATGTCAATGCGCAGCTCTTCCGGAACTGCCTTGCCTGCCAATGGATGCATAAACTCGCGGCTCCCTGGAATGCCCATGGGCCATTGATCTTGGGCAAATCCCCGCACTGGCGGAAAATCGGCGCAACACCACATGGGGCCATGGGCTGACTTTTACACGGAATCATGTAAGAGCCCATAATATAAATCCCGAATCCACGGCGACAGCCGTTTATCGCCACCGCAGGCCGTTTTCACCGGCGCCGCCGCGCATCGCAAGCCGGATCACTCCTGGAAGTCCGGCACGAGGATCTGGTTGTTGGCGTGCCCGGCATCCCGATAGCGGGTGACGCCCATGTCCCGGTGGACATGCCGGAGATTGCGGGCGAAGGCGACATGCATTGCGTCGTCGAAGCGGATCGGGTCGATCCTGCCGCACCATGCGGCAAATGCCCCGGCGGCGATCATCGTGGCGAAGTTCTTCTGGTAGGCGGTATTCCAGGTAGTCTGCAGCAATCCGAAAAGCCGGCGCTTTTCGATCTGTGCGCCCGCCTGGAAGGCCCCCTCCGCCTCCATCCATGGACAAAGCACGACATCAAAGCCGCATTCCTGCAGATAATTCGCCGTCGGGAACTCGTGGTCGGGATTGTCCTGCGGAGCCCGGGAGTATTGCCAGTCGGCGATGATGATGTCCCGGGGGAGTTTTTCGAGAATCCCCCGGGTGCGGCCGTCGCCGAAGGCGATGCAGCCATTCCAGCAGGGATCGTCCTTCATCAGCAGCATGTCGTGCCACATCATGATGCGGCAGCCATGTCCGGCAAAAAGGTCGTGGAAGTGCTGCAGATGATCAAGGATCAGCCGGTTCGGATCCGCCGCGGCGCAGGCGGCGCAGGTCTGGAAATCATAGGATTCGTCGCCGCCGACATGGAAGAAGCGCGGCTTGCCGAAGAACTCGAACAGCTCCAGCGCCAGATCGGTCAGGATTTTGCGCGTCTCCATGTTGGAGAGGCAATAGCTCCAGCCGCCGGGCTCATACAGCGGCTCCCACTCGGGATGGAAGTCCAGTACCGCATGCTTGGCGCTGCCGACGCGCGAGAAGGCGGCATGGCCAAAGAGGTTCAGCTGCGGAATCAGGGTTATGCCGCATTCCTCCGCGACCCGCAGCAGGTGTCCAAATGCCTCCCGGGGCCATTTCATCTCCGCCCATCCCACTTCGGGATGGGACTGGAACGGGAAGACTCCCCAGGGCTCGAGGATCACGTGGTTGTATTTGCAATATGCCGCCATCCGGATGCTGCTCTCGATGCGGCAGGGATCCGATTCCGGCATGATGCAGAAATGGATTGCGCGGAAGGCGCATGCCGGCGAATCCTCGATCCGGCAGCAGGGGAGAAGGCTGCGGACCACGCCGGGCCGTCCACGCTCCATTTCCGCCATTTGCCGCAAGGTCAGCAGCGCGTAGCGCAGCGCACTGCCGGAGCCGCTCTCAATGCGGATGCCGCCCCGGGAGACATCGATCCGGCAGGCCTCGCCGGACAGGCCGGAGCCACCGGAATGCCGCACGATGGCTTTGGCATTCCAATAGCCGGCGAAGGCCTTCTCAACCATATCCGCATCGCCTGCTCCGGCCAGCTCGACCGGGACGCCGCAATCCAGCACGCAAAATCCCTCCGACAGCCAAATCTTCCGGGGGCACGGGAAGAGCCGTGCCCGGACTGCATTCTCATACTGCATGTTCATTCAGCGATTTTCCCATTCAGCGATTTTCCCTCCCGCCCCGTCGGCGGAGTGTCATGACACGGGGGAGCTGCCTCTCATTTTGCGGGACGATTCCGCCGGAAAAAACGCTGCAGCGTCGCCTTGCGGTCGTTGTCGCCGCGCTTCGGCTCAAGCGGCGTGCCGACGTGTTCGGGGCTGAAGCCGTCCCATTCGCGGAAGGCATGGAAGGTCCAGTCCCACTTGTACTCCTCGAAAAGTCCGATCAGGTCGTCAAGATATCTGCCGCCGCCGTCAGGCACCCACCGGGGGACGGTGAATTCCCCGACGTAGATTTTCGCGCCGTATTTTTTTTGGAACTCGATCGTGCGGGTCATCGCCGCACGCAGCTCCTCCCGGTTGGACTTGTATGCCACCGCACGGTGCGGATAGTGCCGCGAATATGACTGGAAATCATTTACGCCCTGGAAACAGTATTCGCCGGGAAAATACATGTGGACCTCGTAGATGATGTTCTTCAGCGGCATCGGCCGGACATTGAAATAGATCGCGCTCGCGCAGCGGTTGCCTTCGACTATGATCGGCGTCTCCGGGTCGATCCTGCGGATCGCCCTGGCCGCGTCATACTGGACATCCAACAGATGATAGGGTGACTTCCCGGTGACGGAGGGCTCGTTCACCAGATCGTAGGCGAAAATCACCGGGTTGTCCTTGTAGCGGGCGGCGATCATCTCCCAGGCGCCGATGAATGCCGCCCGCATGTCCGCCTCGCAGAAGATGCGGTGGAGGTCGGTCTTGCCGGTGAGCCTGAGGGCCGCCTCGGCGGCCGCGCTCTGTGGCGGGCGGATCCCCTGCCTGTAGCGTCCGCCGACCGCCTGATGCATGTCGATGACCACCTTGATGTTGTTCTCCTTGAGGACCGGCATGAGCGAATCCAGCTTGTCCAGGCACTGCCCCAGCCACCTCATGTACCTGGGGACATCCTCCGGCACATCGATGCCATCGACCATCTGGTAGCGCATCAGATTGGCGTCCCATCTGCCCATTTCACGGATGTCGTCGGCGCAAATGCGTTCCGGAACCGGACTCATGAAGCCGCGCCGCGGTGCGGCGGCAAGCACCTCGGGGGAGTATTCGCATTTGAAGCCCTCCGGGATCTCGTAGGATGGCGTGCCATCGAGCGCGCAGACGGCTTCGATGGACAGATTGCGGAATTCCGCCCTGCCCCACCCCTGCTGGATGCCGAAGACAAGATTGATGATCCGGGTGGAGTCATAGACTTTGATCAGCGCGCTGAAATCCTTCCACTCGCCGCCGGAACTTCCGAAACAGGAGTCGGAAAAATACCACGACGGTTTGTCGCCGCTGTTCCGGTCGTAGCTGGTGGCAAGCACCTTGGCGCCGATATGGGGGGCGACGCGCGCACCGGTGTTTTCGGTGTCGACATCATACCGGAGCTGTCCGCTGACCCGGATGATTTTTTCACGCATGTTTTCCAGGTCCAGGGATACAAAGCCGCCGTGCGTCTGGTTGGGGGTGGGAACGCGCCTGGGGATCTCCACGCACAGGACCTCGCCGTTGATCCTGGCGGTGCTGCCGGTGATGACCGCCTCCATCGGGATCGGTCTCTTCGCGCCATCGGCGGGCAGTCCGACGGAAATCAGCTCCATGCTCGGATTGCGCACCTCAAGCGTGCCCCATCCCTGCTGAATGCCGATAGTCATCGACAGGTCGGTGGCGTTGACCGGAATCTCCAGCCGGCACGAATACTTCCTCCATTCGGAAGAGGTACCAGTCAGCGATGCCGTGGCGAAGAAATGCATGCCGTCGCCATCCTTGCAGGAAACCAGGATCTTGCCGCCGACGTGATCGCCTTTGGCGTCCGATCCGATGTCCTCGCCACGCAGATCGGCGCTGAAGCTGACCGCCTTGCCGGCCAGCCGGGCGACATCCGGCCTGAAGACAATGCCCGGCGTGGTGTTGGGGACATTGGCCCGCACCGGCACCCTGACGACATATTCGGATTCACCGCTTCGGGAACACCCCGCCGTCATGTCAAGCTCCTCCGCCGGGATGACTCCGGCTCCGCAATGGCAGGCGATGGAGAAGCAGACGCCCGCAAGAATCATTTTCGCAATATTCATATTCATCTTGTTCCTCCAGCCAGAGCCGGCCTCGCCTTGAAGTCGCCCAGAATCCGTGAAGACGGCCATCCCCCCGCGCACCGGCGCGGGATGCACCTGCGGCTTCACGGATTCAGACATCACGCCCTATGCACAGGATCAATGATGGAAACCGAACCTGGACCCGTCAATCGAATACTTGTCCCGCAGCCACTCCCGGCTCAAGGAAGATACATGGCCATCCACAAATCCGATGACCGTATTCTTCCTCCCCTTGTGGTACAGTCCGAATTTGGCAACGTTGGTCCCCCAGGGCTCGACTCGGGCAAAAAGGCAATTATAGCCGCCGCCGTCGCTGTATGAATCCGCATGGAGCATCGTGTCGGCCGGCTTCCTGACGCCTGGCATGTCCCACAAGACCGGCTGCTCCGCCGTAGTGTAGAACCCCTCCGAGCTGATCGTCGAAGGCGCCGCCTTGTAGCTCAGCATGCCGTTGGTCTTGTATGAATTGCCTCCCCATGCGCCCAGATATTCCTTGTTGGTCCAGCTGGCGGATTTGCCTCGTGGGCAGATGGAGACATGGGGCCGCCCGATCGTGGGCCTCGGCATGTGCTTGCTCGTGATCAGGACGTCCGTCCATATCATGTCGATGTTCACCTGGCCGTCCCATCTATTGCCATGGGAAAGATATATAATCTTGCCATTATAATCGTCGCCATACAGCATCATCAACAAGTTCACCGACTTGTGATTATTGATGCAGGTAATCTCCCGTGCCGACTCCCGCGCCTTCCCCAACGCCGGCAATAGCATCGACGCCAGGATGGCAATAATTGCAATAACAACAAGCAACTCTATGAGTGTAAACGAGTTATACCCCCCCCACCCGCCGCACGTATGGACATGCGCCGGCGATTGCGTTCTGCGTGACATCATTTCCTCCTGTTTTGCACGTTTTTTTGGGGGGAGGTCCGAAATGAACTCCCCCAGGCCAGTTTTACTGAAAAATCGCAAAATTCAGCTCCTGCAGACCCATGGCTTAATTTAACATGCTTTTGCAAAACCACACATTCGCAAAACAAAAAGATGGCGAGGAAACTGGCGTCTTCGCAACGCTGCGGCCAAGGCGGGCGCGACAAGGCCACAGTGGCGTTTTCGGGGCGCCGCGCTAACGGCATTGGCGGCAGATGAAGGCGCGTCCGGCATTGGCGATTGCCAGCAGCGCCACTCCGACATCGGCGAAGATCGCCCACCACATGTTTGCCATCCCGGCCGCCCCCAGGATCAGCACCGACGCCTTCACCGCCAGGGCCAGTGCGATATTCTCCCGCACCAGCCGCAGCGTCTTGCGGGCGATCGCCACCAGCATCGGCAGCCGGGAAAGCCTGTCGGTGACCAGCACCACATCGGCGGCCTCGATTGCGGCATCCGATCCGATGCCGCCCATTGCCACTCCGAGATTGGCGCGCATGAGCACCGGCGCATCGTTGATGCCGTCTCCGACAAATGCGGCATTCCGATCGCGGCGCAGCAGCGCCTCCATGGCCTCGACCTTGCCCTGCGGCAGCAACGCGGCATGGACCTGGTCGAATCCCAGTGCCTCCGCGACCCTCCGGGCATTTTCCCCGCGATCGCCGGTGAGCATCACCAATTGCCTCACTCCCTGACGACGCAGCGCCCGCATCGCCTCCGCGGCATCCTCCTTGATGGCGTCGTCCAGCAGCATCCACCCCAGGCATCGTCCTTGGACGCACAGATACACCGCCGTGCCGCCCGGCGGGGGCGCCTGCGGACACCTGGCCGCGAATTCGTCGAGGATCCGCTCGTTGCCCAGGCCATAGAGCGCATCGCCGATCTGGCCCTGGACGCCCTTGCCCGGCAACTCGCGGAAGTTCTCCAACACCATGTCCGTGTCCATCCCGTCGCGAATGGCCACAGCAATCGGGTGATTCGACCCCTGCTCCAGCGTCGCCGCCAGGGCGCGCAGCTGGCCTTCGCCGATGCCAAAGGCACACATGGCCGTGATGCTGAAACGCCCCTCCGTCAGCGTGCCGGTCTTGTCGAATGCCAGGGTATGCATGGCTGCGGCATTTTCCAGCGCCGTGCCGCCCTTGACCAGAATGCCGTGGCGCGATGCGGCGCCGATGCCGCAGAAAAAGCCCATCGGAATCGAAATCACCAGCGCGCAGGGGCAGGAAACGACCAGGAACATGCAGGCGCGGTAGATCCAGTCATGCCAATTTGCCCCCAGGCACGCCGGGACAACCGCCAACAGCAGCGCTGCGGCGATCACCGATGGAGTATACCACCGTGCAAAGCGGGTGATGAAGCGTTCGGTGCGCGCCTTCTTCTGGCTGGCATGCTCAACCAACTCCAAAATCCGGGAGACCGCCGAGTCCCTGAAAAGACTGGTCACCCTGGCCAGCAGCCGCCCCTCGCCATTGATCCCGCCTCCCAGCAGCGCGCTGCCGGCCACTGCCAGCACCGGAACCGCCTCGCCTGTCAATGAAGATGCATCGATGTGGGACTGCCCGGAAAGCACCACGCAATCCACCGGAATTCGCTCGCCGGCGCGAATCTCGATTTGGTCCCCCACCGACAACTCCTCCGGACTCACCCGGACGGCGACGCCCCCGCGGACCACCCGCGCATATTGCGGCGCGATATCCATCAGCGCCGCCACCGACTGCCGCGAACGCTCGACCGCCAAATCCTGCATGAACTCGCCGGCCTGGTAAAAGAGCATCACCGCAACCGCCTCCGAATATTCGCCAATCAACAATGCCCCCATGGTAGCGACCATCATCAGAAAAGTCTCATTGAGCAAATCACCATTCCGCACCCCGCGCCACGCCTCGCAGATCACCGGATAGCCGACCCAGATGTAGCAAAAAATGAACAGCGATGAGGCCGCCCATGACATCCATTGCCGTCCGTCTGACATGCGGGCGGTGAAAAAATGCAAAAGAAGCACCGCGGCATAGGCGGCCACCGAAATGGCCAACGCCCGCAGCCTCCTGCGCTGATCCTGATCCAAACTCATCATTCTGGAAGCTCCCTGTTGATTTCCGTGAAGTTGCCCCACGACGTGGAGAAGAAACACGGAAAACACGGAAAACACGGAAAACACGGAAAACACGGAAAACACGGAAAACACGGAAAACACGGAAAACA